>JAJYTL010000197.1 GCA_021793055.1 Pseudomonadota bacterium | reverse complement strand
GGTCGTGGCGGCCCTTGGTTGCGATCTCGGTATTCGCGCCGAAGCGATCGACGGTGTGGCGCGACGCGAGGATCGACGAGGTCGGCTTGACCGCGAAGCGGACGACGATCTCCTGGCCGCTCGAAATGCCGCCGAGAATGCCGCCCGCCTTGTTGCTGCGGAAACGGAGCATGCCGTCGGCCATTTCCATTTCGTCGGCGTTCTCCTCACCGCTGAGTTCGGCGGCGGCGAAACCGGCGCCGATCTCGACGCCCTTCACCGCATTGATGCTCATCATCGCCGCCGCGAGATCGGCGTCGAGTTTGCCGTAGATCGGCGCCCCGAGGCCGGCCGGCACGTTCTCGGCCCGCACCTCGATCACCGCGCCGATGGAGCTTCCTGCCTTGCGGACGCCGTCGAGATATTCTTCCCACAGCGGCACCGTCTTCGCGTCCGGGCACCAGAAGGCATTGTTCGCGACCTCGGCCCAGTCCCAGCGCGCGGCGTCGATCTTGTGCGAGCCGATCTGGACCAGCGCGCCACGGACGGCGATGGCCGGGCCGAGAACCAGCCGGGCGACGGCGCCGGCCGCGACCCGGGCCGCGGTCTCGCGCGCCGAAGCGCGCCCGCCGCCGCGCCAATCGCGGATGCCGTATTTGGCGAAATAGGTGTAATCCGCGTGGCCGGGGCGAAACTTGTCGCGGATTTCGTCATAGTCCTTGCTGCGCTGATCGGTGTTCTCGATCATCAGGCAGATTGGCGTCCCGGTGGTGAGGCCCTGGAACACGCCGGAAAGAATCTTCACCCGGTCGGCTTCGCGCCGCTGCGTGGTGAAGCGCGACTGGCCGGGCTTGCGGCGGTCGAGCCAGGGCTGAATGTCGGCTTCGCTCAAGGGCAAGAGCGGCGGCGCGCCATCGACGACGCAGCCGAGAGCCGGCCCATGGCTCTCGCCCCAGGTGGTGACCCGGAATAGGTGGCCGTAGGTGTTGTGCGACATGACGGCCGTCCGCTGTCGCGATCAGATGGCGTCGATGTCGGGCGCGTCGACCGCCTTCATGCCGACGACATGATAGCCGCAATCGACGTGATGGACCTCGCCGCTGACGCCGCGGCCGAGATCGCTCAACAGGTAAAGCGCCGCGTCGCCGACTTCCTCGATGGTGACGTTTCGCTTCAACGGCGAATTGAGTTCGTTCCACTTCAGGATGTAGCGGAAATCACCGATCCCGCCGGCGGCCGCCAGGGTCTTGATCGGGCCGGCGGAAATGGCGTTGACGCGAATCGCCTTGCCGCCGAGGTCGACGGCGAGATAGCGCACGCTGGCTTCGAGCGCGGCCTTGGCGACGCCCATGACGTTGTAGTGCGGCACAACCTTCTCGGCACCGAAATAGGTCAGGGTCAGAAGGCTGCCGCCCTCGGTCATCAGCGGTTCCGCGCGCCGGCACAGGTCGGTGAAGGAGAAGCAGGAAATCCGCAGTGACAAGGCGAAGTTTTCCGCCGTGGTATCGATGTAGCGGTCCTTCAGTTCCTCCTTGTCGGAATAGGCGATAGCGTGGACCAGGAAATCGAGCCGGCCCCAGGTCTCGGCCAGGGTCGCGAAGACGGCGTCGAGCGAGGCGCTATCGGTCACGTCGCAAGGCAGGACGAGGCTCGAGCCGAGCTGCTCGGCCAGCGGCCGGACGCGTTTGCCGAGCGCGTCGCCCTGGTAGGAGAAAGCCAATTCGGCGCCGTGTTCGGCGAGCGATTTTGCGATGCCCCAGGCGAGCGAACGCTCGTTGGCGACACCCATAATCAAGCCGCGACGTCCGCTCATCAAGGGGCGGTAATCAGCCATAGATTCCTCTGTTCGGAGCCAGCATGAAGAGGTGGCGGGCAATCCTACACCAACATGGAAGAGGGTCAATCTCGCTGCCGGTCATTCGATTTTCAGGCGCCCCCGCGGGTCGTATTCATGCTTCTTGCTCCAGCTGCGCGCGAATTGTTCCAATTCGGCGTCCGGAGCGTCCGGTAACACGACCTTAAGCTTGACGTATTGATCGCCTGCCGGCAGACCGGCATGGCCCGCGATGCCCTTGCCCTTGAGTCGGAGCGTCGTGCCGCTGTTCGATCCTTTCGGCACCGTCAGCGCCACCGTCCCGGCCAGGGTCGGGACCTCGATCTTGGCGCCGAGCACCGCCTCGGGCAGCGACACCGGCAGTTCCACGTGGATGTCGCTGCCCGTGCGGGTGAAGAAAGGATGCGGCTCGACCTTCACCTCGATCAGGGCGTCGCCCGCCGGGCCGCCGTTCAGCCCCGGCTCGCCCTGGCCTTTGAGGCGGATCTGCTGACCGTCAGAGAGGCCGACCGGAATCTTGACGTCGAGGGTCTTGCCGCTGGCCAGACCGAGGCGCTTGGTGGTTCCGCGAGCGGCATCGATAAAACTCACGCTTAAGTTGTAGCGAACGTCACCGCCGCGCGCCCGCACCTGGCCCCGGCCGCGCCGGAAGGCGCTGAACAGGTCGGAAAACAGGTCTTCCGGTTCTTCCGTATCGAAGCGGAAGCCCTCGAAGCCGCCCGCCTGGGCGCGCCCGCCGCGTGGCCCGTGCTGCGGCCCATAATGCGGCGCGCGCTCGGCGCCGGAAGCATCGATCTCGCCGCGGTCGAAACGTTGGCGCAACTTCTCGTCGCCGAGCACGTGATAGGCCCCGGTTACCTCCTTGAAGCGCTCGGCGAGACGGGGGTTGTCGGGATGGCGGTCCGGATGAAGCTCCTTGGCGAGTTTACGGTACGCTTTCTTGATTTCGTCCTGAGTTGCGCCACGGGGGACGCCGAGAACGTCGTAAGGGTCCTTCATTCGGCCTCCTGCGCCGGCTGCGGCAGGTGAAGCAATTGTAACAAGAATATGCTAGCACGGGCGCGCTGGGGAGTGGTTAAAGTCTGCGCCAGGGCCGCGTCGGCCCCTCCGGCCGCGGCATCATCGAGGGGCGCCGGCGCCCCGCGGTCGACGGAGAATGCGCCGGTCGCTAGAATTATGGAGCAAGGCCCTTGGGGGCCGGAAACCGAGGCCAAGAAGGTGTCGATCGTCGAACAGTCGGATCCGATCACGCTCTTTTCCGCGTGGTTTGCGGAGGCGAAAAATCGCCTCGGCGACGGCGCGACCGCGATGTCGCTCGCGACCGCGACCGCGGCCGGTCGGCCGTCGGCGCGCATGGTGCTGCTCAAGGGCCACGACGCCCAGGGCTTCGTCTTCTATACTAATCTTGGCAGCCGCAAGGGCAGCGAGCTTCGCGACAATCCCTTTGCCGCCCTGTGCTTCCATTGGATGGCGTTGCAGCGCCAGGTGCGGATCGAGGGCGCGGTCGAGCCGGTCACGGACGCCGAGGCGGACGCCTATTTCGCCACCCGGCCGCGGGTCAGCCAGATCGGCGCCTGGGCCTCGCGCCAGTCCGAGATCCTGGCCGGGCGCTTCGAGCTCGAAAAGGCGGTGGCGCAGGCAACGGCGCGTTTCGCGCTCGGCACGGTGACGCGGCCGCCTTTCTGGTCGGGCTTTCGCGTCGTGCCCGAAGCGATCGAGTTCTGGCAGGACCGGCCGTTCCGGCTGCACGAGCGGCTGCGCTACCGCAAGGTCGACGATGGATGGGCGCGTGAGAAGCTTTTTCCATAGGCATGCGCTGGGTGGCCGCGCCCGCCGCGCCGTCGGGCTCCTGAGCGACCGTTCGCTCCTGCACCTCGCCACCAACGCCGCCGTCGGCGTCGCTGTGGTGCTGATCGCGATCAAGCTGTTCGCCTGGACACGCACCAATTCGGTGTCGATGCTGAGTTCGCTCGTGGATTCGCTCCTCGACGCGATCGCTTCGGGCGTCAACCTATTGGCCGTCCGCCATGCATTGCAGCCGGCCGATCGCGAGCACCGCTTCGGCCACGGCAAGGCGGAATCGATCGCGAGCCTGGTCCAGGCCGCGGTCATCGCCGGATCGGCGGTGTTCCTGCTATTCCAGGCGGCGGCGCGGCTCTTCCAGCCGACCGCGGTGGACAACAGCCTTCAAGGCATCGTCATCATGGTGATTTCGATCGCCCTGACGTCCGTGCTGGTGGCGCTGCAGCGCTACGCCGTGCGACGCACCGGCTCGCTCGCGGTGCACGCCGATTCCTTCCACTACACCTCCGATATTCTGACCAACCTCTCGGTCATCGTCGCGCTCCTGCTCGCCGCCGATCTCGGCTGGGACGCCGCCGATCCGCTGTTCGCCATCGGCATCGCCCTCTATATCCTTTACGGCGCGTGGCAGATTCTGACCCGCGCCTACGATCATTTGATGGACCGCGAGTTTCCCGACGATGTGCGGGCGCGCATTCGCGCCATCGTGCTCGCCAACCCCAAGGTCATGGCGATGCACGATCTGCGTACGCGCTCGTCCGGCGTCACCTCTTTCATGCAGATGCATATCGAGATGGACGGCAGCATGAGCCTGGCGGACGCCCACCGCATCACCGACGAGGTGGAAAGTGCGCTGCTCGCGGCTTTTCCGGGAACCGAGATCATCATCCATGAGGATCCGGTCGGGATCGACGAGCCGCGCCCGAATTTTCCCCGCGCCTGAGCGGCGGTCTCGCTTCGCCGGTTTGGCTTTTTCGGTCCGCGGCGGTATCCTGGGCGCAAGGTCAAGCGGGACGAAAAAAGTTACTTGGGAGGCGCGGATGACGATACGGCAGATCCTGGTGCCCCTTGTCGGCTCCGATGATGACGGCGTGACCCTGGCCGCCGGTCTTATGGTCGGCAAACGCTTGAGCGCGCATGTCGAGGCGATGCACGCGAGCGTCGATTCGCGCGATGCCGTGGCCTTTGTCGGCGAGGGTATGACCTCGCTGATGATCGAAAATATCATCGATGCCGCCGATGCCGAGGGGCAGGACCGCGCGAGCCGCGCGCTGGCGCTGTTCCGCCAATTGGCCGGCACCTTCGCCGCGACCGTGACCACCGAGCCGGTGAGCGCGGGATTTTCCGCCGGCTTCGTTCGCCGCGTCGGTCACGAGGACGATCTCATGGCGGAGCGTGGCCGGCTGGCCGATCTCATCGTCGCCAGCAAGCCGAAGAGCAAGGAGGAGCCGGGGCATTCGCCGCTTCTCGAAGCGGCGTTGCGCGAAACCGGCCGGCCGGTGCTGGTGGTGCCGGGACCAATCGAAGAAAACTTTGGCCGCGTCGTGGCGATCGCCTGGAACGGCTCGATGGAGGGAGCGCGGTCCGTCACCTTCGCGTTGCCGATCCTGGAGCGCGCCGAGCGGGTGGCCATCCTTTCGGTTGCCGACGACCAGAGCTTCGGACCCGGAGCGGAGGACGCCGCCGCCTATCTCGCCTGGCACGGCATCAAGGCGACGGTGGCCCAGTCGGTCGCCAAGGCACCATCGCCCGGCCGTGTCCTACTGCTGTCGGCGGCCGAGCAGGGCGCCGATCTCATGGTCATGGGCGCCTATACGCGAAGCCGCATGCGGCGGCTGATTTTCGGCGGCGTGACCGCCGACGTGCTGTTACACGCGACGATCCCCGTGCTCATGGCGCATTGAGGCGGCGCCGGAGCTGGGCTTTCCGCCGCTTCCTATCCGCGGCGTTCCGGACCACAATCGGCGCGGCACGGGGGGATGGCATGATAGCCGATCGGCCGGAGATCGAACGGGTGCGCGAGGCGGTGACGCAGGTCTGCCGTCGCTTCGATCTTTCCTATTGGCGCGAATGCGATCGCACCGCGGCGTTCCCGCAAGAGTTCGTGCGGGCGATCGCCGATGGCGGCTGGCTCGGCATCGCCATGCCGGAGGAATATGGCGGTGCCGGGCTCGGCATCGGGGCGGCGGCGGCGATGATGCAGGCGATAGCCGAATCCGGCGCCGGCTTCACCGGCGCCTCGGCCGTGCACATGAATATTTTCGGCCTCAATCCGGTGGTCGTCTTCGGCACGGCGGAACAGCGCCAGCGCATGTTGCCGCCCTTGATCGCCGGGCGCGAGCGCGCCTGTTTCGGCGTCACCGAGCCCGATGCCGGGCTCGACACCCTCCGCCTCAAGACGCGGGCCGAGCGCAAGGGCGATCATTACGTCGTGCGCGGGCAGAAGGTCTGGACCTCGACGGCGCAGGTCGCGGACAAGATCCTCCTGATTGCGCGCACGACGCCGATCGAGGAGTGCAAGAAGTCTGACGAGGGCTTGACCCTGTTCTATTGCGATCTCGACCGGCGCCACGTGGCGATCGACGAGATCGACAAGATGGGCCGCGCCGCGGTCGATTCGAACGTCCTATTCATCGACGATCTGCCGGTGCCGGTCGCC
>JAJYTL010000196.1 GCA_021793055.1 Pseudomonadota bacterium | reverse complement strand
TCGCGCTCGGTACTGGCACGGCATACATTTACAGCGTCGTCGCGACCTTGGCCCCGCATATATTTCCTGTGGGTTTCCAGGCGCCGGACGGGACCGTGGATACGTATTTCGAGGCGGCCGCCGTCATTACGGTTCTGGTGCTTCTCGGCCAGGTCCTGGAATTGAGAGCCCGGGAGCAGACCGGCGGCGCCATTCGCGCTCTCCTCAACCTCGCGCCGAAGACCACCCATCGTCTCCGCACCGACGGTTCCGACGAAGAGATCACGCTTGATCGTGTTCAGGCGGGAGACCGGCTGCGCGTCCGCCCGGGCGATGCGGTGCCCGTCGATGGCAGGGTTCTGGAAGGGCGGAGCAATGTCGATGAATCGATGGTGACTGGCGAATCCATGCCGGTTCCCAAGAAACAGGGCGACACGCTGATTGGTGGCACGATCAATGGCACCGGTGCGCTGGTCATGCGCGCGGAGAAGATTGGCGCGGAAACGGTGCTGGCACGGATCGTCGCTATGGTGAGCGAGGCGCAACGCTCGCGCGCGCCTATACAGCGCCTGGCGGATATCGTTGCTGGCTATTTCGTGCCGGCAGTGATTGCCGCTGCGGCCCTATCCTTCGTGGGATGGGCGCTCTGGGGCCCGGCGCCGGCTCTGGCCTACGGACTGCTGGCGGCCGTTTCCGTTCTGATTATTGCCTGCCCCTGCGCCCTCGGGCTTGCGACACCGATGTCGATCCAGGTCGGCGTCGGCAAGGGCGCCACCGTCGGCGTCTTGATCAAGTCGGCGGAAGCTCTGGAGCGGATGGAGAAGGTCGATACCCTGATCACGGATAAGACCGGTACGCTCACTGAAGGAAAACCCCGCGTCACCGACGTGGTCGCGGCGCCGGGATTCTCGGACGATGAGGTGTTGCGGCTTGCGGCCAGCCTCGAGCGGTCAAGCGAGCATCCTTTGGCGGCGGCGATCGTTCGCGCGGCAACCGACCGGAAGCTCGCGTTGTCGGAACCATCTGATTTTGGATCCGTTACCGGGCAGGGCGTGCGGGGAAGAATCGAGGGCCGTCGTGTGGCTCTTGGCAATGCCGGTCTGATGGATTCCGAAGGCGCCGGCGTCGTGGATCTCGGCGCGACGGCCGACGGCTTTCGCTCTTCTGGCGCAACGGCGCTGTTCATGGCCGTGGATGGCAAGCCGGCCGGCGTGCTTGCTGTCGCCGATCCCGTGAAGTCCACGACAGAAGGCGCGCTCGCGACGCTTCGGGCGGAGGGCATCCGGATTGTCATGTTGACCGGCGACAATCGCCGCACGGCCGAGGCCGTCGCCCAGCGGCTCGGGATTACGGAGGTCGAGGCGGACGTCCTGCCCGACCAAAAACATGCGGTGGTGCGCCGCCTGCGTGCCGAGGGGCGGGTCGTCGCCATGGCCGGAGATGGCGTGAACGACGCGCCGGCATTGGCCGAGGCCGATATCGGCATTGCCATGGGCACGGGCACCGAGGTCGCGATGCAGAGCGCCGGCGTGACCCTGGTCAAGGGTGACCTTGCCGGCATCGCCCGCGCCCGGCGGCTGAGCCGCGCCACCATGGATAACATCCGTCAGAATCTGTTACTCGCCTTCATCTACAACGCGGTCGGCGTGCCTGTGGCCGCCGGCGTGCTCTATCCGTTTTTCGGCATCCTGCTCAGTCCGGTCATTGCCGCTCTGGCGATGTCGATGAGTTCGGTTTCGGTGGTAACCAACGCCCTGCGTCTCCGCCGGTTGCATCTGGAATCAATCGGCGCGACCACCGACCCATCCAGATAGCCGGGTCCGGCGCTCCCGAACCTCAGAGCCCTTGGGCTGACCGCTTCGCCCGGGATACGACCGGCCGAGTTCCGTTAACGGCACACCGGTTCAGCACGATGTCCAGCCCCCATGCCAGCAGACACAGACCCACTCGAGCACCCCGACGCCGGCCGCTCCTCTCCGGTTGAACCGTGGCTCCGCGACGGGCGAGAACCGCCTGAAAGCATCCCCGATCATCAGGATAGGCACTTTCGTAGCGCCGAAGAGCTCGTTGTGGGAAAAGTTCATCGCTTAGACGTCGTTGCCAAAGGGAACTTGCAAGCCGATTAGCCACGACTTAGGCGCTATGCGCTTAGGGTCTTTGAGATACGACCCACCGATTGCTCGTAACGCCGGGGAAGACATGGACGATCTTGCCTGTTCCAAGCGCGACCAGCGCCGCTTCATGTCGATTTTCGATCGTCACAAGTGCTTCGCGGCCGTGATCGACGATCGCGAGGCCGCTCAGCTTATTCGGCCCGTGTTTTGCGGCAATGACGGAAATTTCGCCCAAATATTTGTCATGAACAGTCGAGAATTTGAGGATATGTCCCGAGAATCCTGCAGCGTAGACGATCCGGCCACTTGACGAGGCAGCAAGCTGCATGAAACCCGCGTTCGCAGCAGGAATATGATCGTACGAGAAAGCAGGATCGACCTCTTTGGTCCGAATTTTAGTTATGTTCCCGGACTTCAGATCAAGTATGGATAGAATTCCCGATTTCATGTTGGCAGAAAACAATTTTCCGCGCGCGATCAGAAGGTCTCCGGAGTGCGCGATCCGCTTTGTGCCGATGACCCTGCCCTGTGGAAGGGTAATTTCGGTAATATGGGTGTCCATGTTGCCGCCGATGAATGCACGGGTCTCCGCCGCATTGACAGCAATGGCATTTCCGCCAATGGGAAGGCTAAAGGCGGGGCGCCGGGTCTTCAGGCCGTAAGCAGCGATACCTTTCGCTGACAGAACGAGAACCAGATTATGCCGAGGCACCACGCGCGCGAGCCGCGCCGCCGAGATCACGGGAAATGCCGTGGTTTCCTTGAGGGACTCCGCGTTGAGAACAATCATTTTTCCAGCCAGCGTCGGGACATAAACCGCACCGGATCGACCATATGCCGCGAAGAAGCTATTGCCCGAAGGTGTGCCCGCCTTGCCGAATGATCCCGAGCGAACACCCATTCCTACCGGATTTACCAAAAAGATCCGGCCCGGCCCCGGCCCCATTGGAGGACTCGCGGCCGTTCCGATTACTAGCGGATTCGAGCTGTGGGATGCAGGCTTCGCTGCGGCTGTCCCGAAAGGTGCCAAAAAGCTCAACACCGCAATAGAGGCGAAAATAACAGCGACGCGGTACTTGGTCATATCAACCTCGTGAACAATTTTTTTAACCGCTCCATCCGAAGCGGGACGGGTCGCGATCCTAGGGCCCTCCGCTTTGCGTTGCTGCGTCAATTCCCCGTCCTCACGCGATTGTGAACGACTGGCGTGGGCTGGCCGGCGACCCCCAGGCGTTTGACGCTGAGCTTGAGGCCGGAATTTTGGCTTGAGCGAGGCCCTTGAGGGCTCTGTGTCGGTGCACCCCGGGCGAGGCGACATGCTGCAGACATTCGCCGCAAAGGAGCATATCTCATTCAACGCATCGCGCTCGCGCCGCGTCCCACTCGTGGTTACCGAATGCCTGCTTGCCTTAAAGGACGTTGACGGCATCATCGCTGGAGCTGTGGTAATCCCTTCAAACGACAGCTCCGCGAACGATGAATTTCTTCTCCTCCGCGCCGTCGGCTCCATTGGCGAGGAAAGGAATCGACCGCCAGAGGGAGTAAAGAGCCTTTCGCGGCGCAGTCGGTTGAGGGGTTCACGAAAGCGGCGATCAAGACGCCGTCAATGTCTCCGTGCCAGTTTGCGGTCATTCGCGGACGGCAAATGGAGCGCGATGCGGCACGCGGCACGCGGTGCGAGTGTGATGCCGTGAATGAGATCTCCTGCCCCGAAGAGCGCACCCCCAGCCAATCGCGGCACGGACGATACACGCCTACGTCACTCGTCCGAGCCTGGACTGGTTAGCGGCGGCCAGCGCCCAAGGGAATCTCGCTTCTCTAGCTTTGGAAAGCTACTGCCCGCCGGGGAGCGTTGTTGGCAGGAGGTGGAAGCTTAGTCGTTTGCTGCAATGGCCGATGTCAAAGGGAATGCAACGCTATCTGTTGACTGTTGCCCATTTCGCGATCGTCCGATTGGCCGGAAACACCGCGGATACGGTCGTCCCCTGTCCAGGTGTGCTATCGATCGTCAAGTCTCCACCGTGGAGCTCAACCAACCTCTTCGTCAGAGGCAAACCCAACCCAGTGCCCGAGTATTTGCGATTCAGCCGACCATCCAACTGTCGGAACGGCTCGAGTGCAATCGGAATTTCTTTTGCCGTCATACCGACGCCCGTGTCTGTGACTTTGAGTGCAAGGCGACCTTCCGGATCGATGCATTGGCTGACCGTAATGCGTCCCCCTGCCGGTGTGAACTTGATCGCGTTCGAGATCAAGTTCATAAGGATTTGACGAATCTTAGTCTCGTCGGCGAGGAGGAATCCCGGCGCTGGCGGGCTGTCGCTCGACAACCCAACCTGTTCTTGCTCAGCCTGCAGCAATAGTGCCCCGATCGATTCCGCAACGATAGCAGAGAGGTCGACCACCTTCTCGACCAACTGCTGCCTGCCCGAATCGATTTTCGCGAAATCGAGGATATCGTTGATGATTGATAGCAGATGCCGACCGCTCAGGTGAATATCCTCGGCATAGGCCTGATAGCGCTCATCGCCGAGCGGACCGAATAGGCCGTCTCGCATCAGTTCGGAGAACCCGATTATTGCGTTCAAAGGCGTCCGCAGCTCGTGGCTCATGCTGGCCAGGAACTCACTCTTCGCCTGATTTGCATCCTGGGCCTCAAGAGCGGCTGCCCGCTGTGCAGCCTCGGCGTGCTTCTGCGCGGTAATATCGATGTGGAGGCTGGCGATACACCCGTTGGGCATGCGCCGCTCTGTAACCAGGATAAACCGCCCATCGGCGAGTTGCTGCTCAATGGAGCCGGGCGCCTTGTTGTAACGATTCGATCGGTCTTCTAGCCAGGAGTCCTCCGATCCTTCGCAATCCACGTATTGCCTCCGTGCAAAAGCTGCCCGGGTAATAGTCTCGAGGGAGGTGCCGGGCACCAGAAGATCGGAAACGTTGGAATATATTTGACGGTAGGGCTCGTTGCAGGTCACCAGAAGGCCGTCCTCGCAATAGATGGCGAACCCCGCAGAAATGCTGTTCACCGCGCTGCGCAAAAAGTCCTCTGCCTTCTGCGCGCGTTTCAGCGCAGCGATTGTCTTTGTCTCGATTGTAGTGACCCCGTAATAGCCGGCGAAGGTACCGGTATCATCAAAAATCGGGGTGCCGCTGATGCGGTAGTACTCCATTGTGCCTTGGGAATAGCTGCCGGAGCGAAGGTGATTCCGGAAGGGCTGATGTCTTTCGAAAAGCGCCTTGAGCTGTCCCCATTGGGCATCCTCCACAGGATCGACACCGAAGACCTCCCAAGGCGATTTGCCCAAGGCATCCTGTTCCTGTACTCCATCAGCTCCGGCACCCGAAAAAGCCGTGAACCGAAGTTGGGAATCCATCTCCCATATCCGATCCGAAGCAATTGCGACAATTTCGCGATAACGTCGCTCGCTACATCTCAGTTTCTCTTCCGCTTCGACCTGCTGGGTTATGTCGCGCAGAGACCCGGCAATCCGATAGACACGATTCCCCTCATCACGAAGCCCCTTGGCGTGCTCCATAACACAGCGGTACGTGCCAACGGCATCTCTTACCCGGTACCTGCGCTCTAAACGCTCGGTCATCCCTTTCAAGTATTCGATGAGGCACTCTTGATACCGGTCGCGGTCGTCCGCGTGAATGCGTTGAACCCACTCTTCAGCGGTAAGGTCGGATGCGGTCTCCTCGAATCCGAGAATTTCCTTTATACGGGCCGAGCGGTAAACTTCTCCGGTTCTTAGGTCCCAGTCCCAAAGAGCGTCATTTGAACCGGCAAGTATCAGCGCGTAGCGCTGCTCTCGCTCTTCGGCCCGCTGTAAGGATTCCCCCGCTAGGTTTCCCGGCGCATCGCGATTTACGGAGACAGTACCCCTCGACTTTAGAGTTCTTTGGCGCTTTCGTGGTGGCAGGTGAGACGCTGGCTTCGAAGCCATCGCGGACCCTTCCTTAAAGGCTTAACCAACCGGGCAATACGGGACATCACCAAACAAGTACGAGAATCACGATGAAGGAATGGTTAGCAACCTGCTACAAGAATTCTAAAGAACCTCCTATGCGCTCTGCCGGTCCAAGATTGTTACCGATTGGCCTCCGAGTGGAATGCGCGCCTTGAGGTGGACAGAACGAAGGGATTGAATTGACCGGTGCTGATGGGCTTTCGGAGGAAGGAAGCCATGAGGAAGCATCGAAG
>JAJYTL010000195.1 GCA_021793055.1 Pseudomonadota bacterium | reverse complement strand
TGGTGGATCGGATAGCCCGGCACCACCTTCGGCCGCGCGAGACGCGCCGCCCAGGCGACGGCATGGTTTCCAGTAAGCAACATCCTCTGTTGGCGCGCGTCGCTCATCGCAATTCCTCCACCATCTCCATCGATCCGGTCGGACACTCGCGCACGCACATGCCGCAGCCCTTGCAGTAATCGCCGTCGACCTCATAGCCGTCGGCGACGCGCTTGACCGCAAGATCCGGGCAATAGTTGTAACAATTATCGCAACTGATGCAGGTGCCGCAGGAGAAACACCGCCCGGCCTCGGCCAGCGCCAGCTCGGCGGCGAGGCCGAGCTGCACCTCGGCGTCGCTGGCGAGGCGCTCCGCGATGGCCAGCCGCCGCTCGGCTGGACGGCCGAGACTTGGATAATAGAAAGTGGCGATGGCATCGAGCGGCACCGGCCGCTCGGACGGCGCGCCGGCGCCATGCAGCCGCGATCCCGCCAGGACCGGTTGCCCCGCTTCGCGATTCGCGCCGGCGAGCGCCTCGTCGATCGCGAGGGCGGCGCGCTTGCCCATGCCGATCGCCTCGGTGATGAAGCGCGCTGCGCTGGCGACGTCGCCGCCGGCGTAGACGCGGGCCGCGCTGGTCGCCTGTGTCGCGTCGACCTGAAGTAGCGAGCCGCGGGCTTGCAGTTCCTTGCCAAGCACGGAGAGGTCCGGGTCCTGGCCGATCGACGACATTACGGCATCGGCCTCGAGCCGGAATTCGCTTCCGGCAATGGGCTCGACGCGGAAATCACCGCGCTCGGCGCCGGGCGTGAAGGCAACGCCCTGACACTCAAGCGCAAGAGCGCCGCCCGGCCCCTCGACAACCTGGCGCAGCGTGGCGCCGTCGCGCAGCCGCACGCCCTCCTCGATCGCCTCCTCGACCTCCTCGTGCTGCGCCGGCATCTCCGCCGCGCGCTCAAGCGAAAGCAACGTCACGTCATGACCGCGGCGACGCGCACTACGCGCGACGTCGATCGCCGCGCTGCCGCCGCCGATCACGACTAGGCGCGGACCGAGCGCCGGCGGCGCCCCCGCGTTGGCGCGCGCCAGCCATTCCGCGCCATCCATCGCCCAGGGTTTTTCGTAATCGAGCGCAGCGAGACGCTTCGGCCGCCCGGCGCCGATCGCCAGGTAGACCGCGTCGAAGCGCTGGCGCAGATCGGCAAGCGCCGCCGGGCCGTCAAGCGGCGCGTCAAGCCGCACCTCGATGCCGAGTTCGAGAATGCGCTCGATCTCGGCATCGAGAACGGCGCGGGACAGGCGATAAGCCGGAATGCCATCGCGCATCAGGCCGCCGAGGTGGGAACGAGATTCAAACAGCGTCACCGCGTAGCCGCGGCGGCGCAAATGGTAGGCCGCCGAAAGCCCCGAGGGTCCGCCGCCGACGATGGCGACGCGTTCGGACCGGGCGCGTTCGGGAGGGGGAAATTTCCAGCCCTCGGCCAGCGCCAGATCGCCGATGTGGCGTTCGAGGCGGCAGATGGCGAGAGCGGAGTCGAAGCCGGAGCGGTTGCAGGCTGCCTCGCAAGGATGATGGCAAACCCGGCCGGCCACGGCCGGAAACGGGTTGTTGCGCACCAGAATCTCCCAAGCGGCGCGCGGCGCATGCTGACGGGCGTGGTCGATCCATTGCGCGATGTCGCCGTTGATCGGGCACGCGGCATGGCAGGGCGACGGCGCGCTGATATGGCGCGGCAGCGATGCCCGCCAGGTTCCGGTCTTGAAGACCTCGGTGGTGCCGGTGGTCCAAGCGGTGGGGGGAACGGAGGTGGTGGTCATGCCGCGCCCCTTTGCAACAGGGCCTCGACGCTGCGATAGCCGCCCTCGCAGGCCGCCACGTTCTCCCGCTTAAGCGCCGGTGCCTGCTCGCCGACCGTGCGCTTGAGAACGTCGAGCGGCGGCGCGTCGAGCGCGCGCGCGAAGGCGCCGAGCAAGACCGAATTGACAATCCGTCCCAAGCCATAGTGGCGCGCCAGCGCGATGCCATCGACCGGAACCACCCGATAGCCAGGCATCGCGCGCGCAAAATGTCCGGGCTCGCGCGACGAGTTGACGACGATCAGCGTATCGGGATGGGCCGCGCCAAGCAGCCGGGCGTCGAGAAGGCTTGAATCGAAACAAAGAATGGCATCTGCCCGCTCGATGTCGCAGCGTGCCCGGATCGGCCGGTCGTCGGCGCGGATATAGGAACTGACGGCCGTGCCGCGGCGCGCGCCGCCGTAGCTGGCAAAACTTTGCACTTGGCGCCCCTGTGCGAAAAAGGTCGAAGCCAGCAGGTTGCCTGCGGTTTGCGCCCCCTGCCCGCCCCGTCCCTGGATAATGATCTGCAACACGGCTATTTCCTCCCGCTCTTTTGCTCGCCGCCGAGCGACGCGGCGGGGCAACGCGCCTCCTATTGCCGCCGATCCACGCGCCTGCACCGGAGCGGTGAGCGCGCCGCCCGGCATCAAGGTCATATCGCCTGCGATTTGGAGCAGAACGGTCCGCCGTCGTCCTTGATCGCGGTCAAGCCGGCCCCGCAGGGGGGGTCAGGCGCTCGACACGGCCGGCGGTCGGTGGATAAAGCGCCAAGGCGACGCCTCGGAGCCACGCGCCACGGGAATGTGGATCAGGGCCGGGGCGTCTAGGCCGAGCGCGCGTTCCAAGGCCGGGCGAAGGCGCGCGGGACTGTCGACCTTGACCGCATCGACGCCGAAGCTCTCGGCCAACTTGACGAAATCCGGATTGACAAGATCGGCGCCGATAACACGGCCGTCGAAGCGCGTTTTCTGGTCTTGCCGGACGTTGCCGTAAGCGGCGTTGTCGAACACCAGCGTGACCAGATTGATGCCGTACTGCACCGCGGTCGCGAGCTCGGGCATGGCGAACATGAAGCCGCCATCCCCGGTGACCGAGACGACCGGCTTATCCGGATGCGCGATTTTGACGCCAAGCGCGGTGGGGAAGCCGAAACCGAGCGTTCCCTGGTAACCACAGCTGACATAGGTGCGGGGCTCGTAGACCGGATAGCCGAAATTGGAGGTGAAGCCCATTTGTGACAGCTCTTCGATGAAGAACCCATCGCGCGGCAGCACCTCGCGGATGACGTCGAGATAGGCCATCTGCGGTTGGATTTCGCGTATTTCCGCGGCCGCGCGCGCCTTGGCGGCGGCGATTGTCGCGGCATCGACCGGCGAGCGATAGCCGGCGGCGTCGAGCGCGCGGAGCAGCGCGCGCGCGCCCGCCGCCGCGTCGGCGACAAGCGGGCCGTCGGTGTCGAGACGCGCCATTTCCTCGGCATCGATGTCGATGCGGATCAGCCGCCGGCCGGGAAGCGCGCGCAGCCGCTTCATCATGCCGGTCCAGCGCATGAACGGGATCTCGACCCGGCTGCCGATGCCGATGATAAGGTCGGTTTCCGGCCAAAGGTTCCAGGCGGCTGCCATGTTGAGGCCGAGCGGGCGATCTTCGCCAACCACGCCGCGCCCGCCACGGAAGCCAACGACCGGCGCCTGAATCCGCTCGGCCAGCGCCGCGACCTCGCTCGAAGCCGCCTGCGCGCCGCTGCCGGTGAAGATAATCGGCCGCCGCGCCTCGGCGATGAGCCGAACGCAGGCGGCGATCTGATCGGGATCGGGCGCCGACGCTTCGGGAAGCTCGACCTTGCGCGCCGGCGCCATGGCCACGGCTTCAGCGAGCGTATCCCAGCAGATCGACAACGCCGCCGGCCCCGGCCGACCCGAGCAGGCCGCGGCGATCGCGGCCGCCATCGCAGCCGGCGTTTCGCCGGGCGTCGCGATATGCGCGGCATATTTGGTCAGCTGCCGAAGGATGCCGAGCTGATCGCGCAACTCGTGCAAATGGCCGCGCCCCTGACCGATGAAGTCGCTCGGGACCTCGCCGGTAAGGCACAATAGCGGCGCGCAGGCGCCGAGCGCCGTGCAGAGGGCGGCTCCGGCGTTGAGCACGCCGGGTCCCGGCACCACCGAGAAGGCACCGAGCCGTCCGCTCGATCGGGCATAGCCGAAGGCCATGAAGGCGACGCCCTGCTCGTGCCGCGCCCCGATGGTCCTGATCTTGTCGCGCCGCCGGGCGAGCGCGTCGAACAGCGGGTACATTTGCGCGCCGGGGAGGCCGAATACCGTATCGACGCCATTGGCGACAAGGGCATCCGCCATCGCATCGCCGGCCGTCGCCGCCGTCACGATACGACCTCGCCAAGCTGTCTTACGTGAAATTCCCGAGATAACCGATCCATAGCGTTCCGCTCCGTGTTCGGCGGCGATCCGAGGTGGCACCGCCCGTCAAACGCCGCCGGCTTTAGCTTTGGCGATTCTGAAAGCATAGGCAACCGGCACGGCGGCGGGAGATCGATCGGGTCGCATTTCCTCGCGCCGGCCAGGAACCGCGAATAAGGCCGGAACCGCGCTTCACGCGAACAGCGCGAGAGCCGCCCCGGCCGCGGCCAGCACGGCCAGCGCGACGACGGCCCCCCTAGTCGCGCGAACGCCGGCGAAGGCGCCGGCATAAGCTGCCTTCAACAGGTTATTCGACGACGCGGCGATCAGGATCGCGGCCGCGATGGCGTGCAGCGGCAGAGGCGCCACGGCACCTTGCGCGAGGCTTAGCACGAACGGATCGATGTCGCTAAAGCCGACGATCGCCGCAAGGGAATAGACGCCAGCAGTGCCAAAGGCGCCGCGGACCCATGTCGAAGCGATCGAAATCGCGACAAAGAGCGCGGCGAAGACCAGCGCCGCCACAAGATCGAGCGGATTGCGCAATGGCGGCGGGGCGGATATGCCATCGCGCGGCGCCCGGCTCATGGCGCGAATCCCCCAGGCGAAAATCACCCCAAGGGCCGATAGCCCGAGAAGGAACGGCGCCAGGTGGATCGCCAATTTGAGATTGAATACCGCGGTGACCAGGAGAAGACGCAGATACATGACGGCCGTGGCGAGAACGATCCCAGTGCGGGAGTCGCGCGACGCCGTCGGATCGATTTTCATGCCGCGCGCGAGCGCCACGGTGGCTGCGGTCGAGGAATAAAGCCCACCGAGCACGCCAACCCACAAACCGCTGCCCTTTCGCACCACATAGCGCTGCAACAGGTAGCTCACGTATGAGATCGAGCACACGGCGACCAGGGCGAGCCAGACCTGCCGCGGCGTTATCGTCGTCAGCGACGTCACCGGATGACGCGGCAAAAGGGGCAGGGTCAACCCCGTCAAGATCAGGAATTGCCCGGCGGTGAGGATCTCGCCAACAGGAATGCCCCAGGCGAACCGGTGAAGCCGCTCGCGCTCCGCGAGAAGCAGGACGGCGGCCACCGTTGCCCCCACCGGGATCCAGGCCGGTGCCGTTAGCGACAGCGGCCCGAGCGTAAACGCGAGGAGATTGCATAGGACCGGCGCCAGGGTGACGTTGGGTCGACCCTCGGCGTCCTTGTCATCGATGTGGCGCCGGTAATAGACGACCAGAAAGGCGCCGAGAAGCAGGAGCCCGACCGAGAAAGGGACGGTCCGAACGGGATCGAGGAGATAAAGCAGCGCGCCGATCAGCGCGAGCAACGGAAAGGTCCGGATGCCGCCCGGCCTCGGCACGCCACCGCGCGCGTAGAGCTCCTCGAAGGAAAGACCGAAGAAGAAGGTCAGACCGAAAAGCAAGACAAAATGCGCAATCGACGGATTGGGAGCCATGAGCATCTCGACGGAACCTCGCCCTCGCGATCCTGGGCCGCCTCCCTTCGGCTCGGCCTGCCGAACGGCCGGCGAAGTCAGGATTCCGGACCCAACCCCTGATTAATGGCCGCGATCAAATAAGCTTTCGTAAACCGGCAAAGCCCGGCACACGCCGGCAAACGCCGCAATGATGGGCCGCTTGGCCGACCCACACACCGATCCCCGATTCCAAAAACCTTGTCGACATATACGCCAAACGCAGGTTGCGATCGTTGACGCGGATCAACATCGCCCGCACGGCTTCGAGCGCGAAAAATCGCTTGCGGCCCTCGCTTGGCGCACGGCGAGGCGCGGAGCGACAGCCCCGGCCCGCGACCGTTGCCGCCACGTTAATTCCTGACTCGGGACGAATTACCGTCACAATTATCCGCTAAGGTAACATTTCTGGCTTAGCAGAGGCCGGTCGCGGTCGAGCGCCGACCGCGTCGTCGAAACGGCGAAGCGCGTCCGATCGGCCGCTTCTCGGCGCCCGCGCCACCTGTGTCGCGAGCAAAGCAGAAAACCGCAACCCTGTGATCGCAACATTTGGGGAGGTCTTGCGAGATGCGGAAGTGAAATTCCCGGCCGGCTCCGA
>JAJYTL010000194.1 GCA_021793055.1 Pseudomonadota bacterium | reverse complement strand
CCGGCGGCCGATCGGGCTTCGTCGCGCGCCCGGCGCGAGAATCTGTTCCGCCGCGCGGGCGCCCGAGCGGAGCGCGCCCTCGATCGTCGACGGCAGGCCGGTATCGGTCCAGTCGCCGGCGAGGAAAAGGTTGCGCCATGGGCTGCGTGCGCCCGAACGTTTCATAAGCTGATCCGGGCTTGCGGCGAAGGTCGCGCGCCGTTCCTTGACGATGCGCCAGGGCGGCATTGCCGCCGTCGGCATGCTGAGGGCGCGGGCGACGTCGCGCCAGAGCCGCGTCGCGAGTTCGTCCGCCGGCCGGTCGATCACCGGATCGGCGGCGCTGACCGTCACCGAAATCACCTCGTGCTTGACGAAAACCCACTGCGCCAAGCCACTGACGAGCCCGACAAAGGGCGGCGCGCCGGGCGGGGGCGCTAATCTGTAGTGCGCGTTGAGGATGGCGCGGAAGCGGTCGGGCGCGGCGATGCCGGGCAGAAGTTCGGCCGCGACCGGCGCCGTGACCGCGAGGATCACGACGTCATCGCCGTCAAGCGCCACGGTTCGCTCGCCGAAATCGAGCGCTTCGACCCGACTCTC
This sequence comes from Pseudomonadota bacterium, assembly GCA_021793055.1. Lineage (GTDB taxonomy): Bacteria > Pseudomonadota > Alphaproteobacteria > Ferrovibrionales > Ferrovibrionaceae > JAJYTL01. The sequence continues at coordinate 5,739 of JAJYTL010000194.1, read as the reverse complement.
GCTTCTGGCGATGGCGCGCAACCGGGCGCCGAAGCGAATCTCGGCGCCGAGGTGGTGCAGAAGATGCAGCGCGGGATCGACGAAACTTTCCGACAGGCCGATGCGCGGCACCAGCGGTAGGCAGGCGCGGCCGCCGCCGCCGAAGCTCTCGCGCATGACCTGCCAAAGAAGCTGTGCCGAGCCTGCTTCCGCCTCGGTGTTGAGGGCGGCAACGGCAAAGGGTTCCCAAAGCTTGCGAAAGGCCGGGTTGGCGCGGTCCAGCCGGTCGGTGATGCGCTCCTCGGGCCGCGCGCGGGCGAGCCTGAGGGGCGCGAGATAATCCGCCGCCCGGGTCCCCGGCGGCCGCCGCGACGGCCGCAATATCCACCACGGCAGCCGACCGCGATTGAGATGAAGCCGCCAGCTTTCGCCGCTTGCGAGATCGCGGAACGGGAAGATCGGCCGGCCGGGCCCGGTCAGGCTGTCGGCGGCGCCGATCGCCGCGAGATAGCGCGCCGCGGCGCCGTTGCCGGACAGCAGAAGATGGTTGCCGTTGTCGAGGCGGCAGCCGAGCTCGCGGTCGTAATAGGAGCGGCAGCGTCCGCCGGCATACGGCGCGGCCTCGTACAGCGACACCTTGGTCCCCGCGCCGGCGAGCGCGACCGCGGCGCCGAGCCCGGCCAAGCCGGCGCCGATGACGTGAACCCGTCTTTCCGCGCTCACCGAGACACGCTCACAAAAGGCCGTGGCGCAGCACAAGCCCGAGCTTGACCAGGGTCGGCACCTTGACCGGCGGCTCAAGGTGCCGCCAATCGTCTTCCCGAAGCCGCTGCAGCGTCGCGTGATAGACGGCGTGCATGATGCGGGGCGGCCGCGCGGCCCGGCGTGGCTGGCCCGCCATGGCCTTGGCCGCGGTGGCGAAATGGTTTTCGGCGGTCTGCGCGAGTTCGCGGCAGACCTTGGGCAGTGCCGGGTGGCGCAGCACGGCGGCCGGCTCGCGGCTTTCGATGCCGTGCTTGGCCAGGAGCTCGCGCGGCAGATAGAGCCGGTTGCGCGCCGCGTCCTCGGCGAGGTCGCGGAGGATATTGGTGAGCTGCAAGGCGCGGCCCAAGGCATCGGCGAGCTCGATGCCGATCGGCCCCGTGATGCCGAAGACCTTGACCGAAAGCCGGCCCACCGCGCAGGCGACGAGGTCGCAATAGAGTTCGAGTTCGGCCATGGTCGGGGCCTGGATATCGCCGTCCGCATCCATTTCCATGCCGTCGATCACGGCGAGGAAATCCGTGCGCTCGAGGTCGAAATGGCGCACCGGCGCGAGCAGGCTCATAGCCACCGGATGGCGCGGCCGGCCGGCGTAAAGCGCGTCGATTTCTGCGCGCCAAGCGGTTAGCGCCGCGGTCTTTTCGGCGCGGCTCGCCGGTTCGTCGGCGATATCGTCGATTTCGCGGGCGAAGGCGTAGACGCCATACATGGCGAGCCGCTCCGCCTTCGGCAGCACGCGCATCGCCCAATAGAACGACGTGCCGGAAGCCTGCACCCGCTCGGTGACGAGCGCGGCGGCCTCCGGTGGCTCGGCGCCGGCGCCCAGCATCGGCGTCACCATGGAAAGACCATGCGCCAGAAGCCGACGCCGGCGGCGGCGGCGAAGTCGCTCTTGCTGAGCGCGACGCGGCCCGCCACCGGGTCCTCGCGGCGAAGCCTGCCGCTCAGGGTTTCCGCCAGGGTGACGATGGTGGCGCATTCGGCGCGAAGCCGGAGATCCGGCACCGCGGCGGGCAGCCGCCGCGCGCTCCTCATCAGCCGGTCGATGCCGTCGAGAAGAACGTCGATAGTTTTCCGTAGGCCCATCGAGGCGCGCGCGGCGCGCAGATCCTCGATCGTACCGCCGCAGGCCGCGAGTTCCTTTTCGGGCAGATAGACGCGGTCGAGTCCGGCGTAATCGAGCGCGCAATCCTGCAGATGGTTCAACACTTGCAGCGCGGCGCAGAGCGCGTCCGAGGGGCGCTTCGCGGCGGGTGGCGCGCGATGCAGATCGAGCACCTGGCGTCCGACCGGCGCGGCGGAATAGCGGCAATAATCCATCAAATCGTCCCAATCGGCGTAACGCAGCTTGGTCGCGTCGCGCCGGAAGGCGACCATAAGATCGCGGCAGTTGTCGGGGGCGATCTCGGTCTCGCGCAAGCTCTGGCGCATCGCGGCGGCATCGGGCGCATCGTCGCCCGGGGCGCCGAGCAGGACCGCCTCCATGCGGTTGAGGCGCTGCACCTTCTCGTCCGGCGTCAGCGCCGGATTGTCGGCGATGTCGTCGGCCGTGCGCGCGAAGCGGTAGAAGACATGCACATGCGGGCGCAGATCGGCGCGGATCAGCCACGAGCCGACGGGAAAGTTCTCGTCCGTCGCGGTCTTGCCCGAGGGGGTTTCCACCGTCGCGGTCATGCGGTGCCTCTGAGCGTGGTGCGGCCCTTCCATTGGCCGCCTTGGCCAGCGTGATAGCGGCGGGCGGATTCGACGGTGGCGAGAAGATAGAACAGGGCGACGAGCGGCAGCGCCGGCGCCCAAAGCGCGGACAGGCGGCAGCGGCGAAGCGTCGGCAGATAGGCCACGGCCATCAGCGCCCAGGCCAAAAGGCCGAGCCCGCCCGCCGTGCCGCCGGCGAGAACGAGCAGCGGCGGCGCGAGGAAGGTGAGCGCCATGCCAAGGACCGTCGCGAGGAGCCGGATCGGCGAGTGACGAAGTTCCGTATAGGCGCTGCGCACGATCATCGCCCAAATCTCGCCCATCCGGGGATAGGGGCGCAAGCTTCGCGTCGCCGCCGGCGCGAGGCCGAGCCAGATCGGTCCGTTCCGCTTCAGCGCCTTGGCGAGCGTGCAGTCGTCGATCAGGGCGTCGCGGATCGCGCCGATGCCGCCGATCGCCGCCAGCGCCGAGGCCCGCACCAGCATCACGCCGCCCGCCGCCGCCGCCGTCCGCCGCTTGCGGTCGCGCACCCAGGCGAAGGGATAGAGCATGGCGAAGAAGAACACGAAGGCCGGCAGAAAGGCCTTTTCGGCGAAGCTCTCGTGCGGCATCTCGACCATCAGCGAGACGAGATCGCGGCCCTCCGCCTCCGCCCGTTGCACCAAGGTCCGCAAGGTATCCGGCGCATGCGCGATGTCGGCGTCGGTAAGCAGGAGGTACGTGCTCTCCGGGGTTTGGCGCGCCGCCTCGGCGATGCCCTGCGACACCGCCCAGAGCTTGCCGGTCCAGCCGTCCGCGAGCGGTTGTCCAGCCAGCACGGTAAGGTGCGCTTCCGCGCCGGCCGCGCGGGCCGCGGCGCGGGCGACATCGGCGGTGCCGTCGTCGCTCGTGTCGTCGACCAGGACAATGGCGTAATCGCCCGGATAATCCTGCGCGAACAGCGAGGCGAGCGCTTGACCGACGCCGGCGGCCTCGTTGCGGGCCGGGATGACGATGCCGACCCTGGGCCAAGTCGTCGGCAGCGACGCCGCGCCTGGCGGCTGCGGCCGCTCGCGCCAGAAGCCGCCGCGCCCGAACAGCAGAACGAGCCAGATGCCGAGGCTGATCGCGGCGATGACAAGGGCCGCGATCATGGGCAATATCCCCGCTCGCGAAACCAGGCGATGGCGTCGGCCAGGCCTTCGCGCGCCGGCCGTGGCGCGTATCCAAGTTCCCGCATCGCCTTGGCCGAGGAAAAGAACATCTTATGCCGCGCCATGCGCAGGCTGTCGCGGGTGACCAGCGGCTCGCGGCCGGTGACGCGGGCGAGCGCCTCGGCGCCGATCGCGACCGGCCAGATGGCGGCGATGGGCAGCCGCAGGCGGGGCGGCTTCCGGCCGGCAAGCTCGGCGATCTCGGCGAACAGGCGGCCGAGGTCCATGTTCTCGCCGCCGAGGATATAGCGCTCGCCGATGCGGCCGCGCGCGGCGGCGAGCAGGTGGCCGCGCGCCACGTCCGCGACATGGACGATATTGAGCCCGGTATCGACATAGGCCGGCGTGCGGCCGGCCGCCGCCTCGACGATCATGCGGCCGGTCGGTGTCGGCTTGATGTCGCCTGGCCCGACCGGGGTCGACGGATTGACGATCACCGCCGGCAGGCCGGCCGCGATCAGCCGGCGGACCTCGGCCTCGGCGAGAAACTTGGAGCGCTTGTAGGCGCCGATCATGTCGTTTTCGGCGCTCGGCGTGGTCTCGTCGGCGGCGCCGCCGTCCGCCGCATGGCCGAGCGTCGCGACGCTTGAGGTATAGACCACGCGTTCGATGCCGGCGGCGAGCGCCGCTTCCATCAGCCGCCGCGTGCCATCCACGTTGGCGCGGAACATTGGCCGGGGATCGCGCACCCAGAGCCGGTAGTCGGCGGCGACGTGATAGAGGCGGCGGCAGCCCGCGAGCGCGCGTTCGAGCGAGGCCGGGTCTTCCAACGCGCCTTCGGCGATCTCGACCGGGAGATCGGCGACGTTGCGCCGGTCGCTGGTCGGCCGCAGGAGCACCCGCACCCGGGCGCCTTCGGCGATCAGCGCTCGCGCCACGGCCGCGCCGACGAAGCCGCTTGCCCCTGTTACCAGAACGATTTCCGCCACTTATCAGATCCCGTCAAATTTCGGCCCGACTATAGCCGATTTGCCGCGGCGGCGGCAGCCGCGACGCGCGGCGGCATTCAGGCGGCGGTAGCGGAAGGCGGGCGGCGGTTCGCCGTTTTCGCGCTCGGCCAAAAGGAAGAGCGCCGCGTGATCGGGCGAACGGCCGCAGGCCGGGTCGACCTCCGCGGCATCGCCGAGCAGCGCGAAATCGCGCAACGGGAGCAGTTTACGTTGGGAACAGAACCTCGGCAAGCGAGGCCGGGCGCTGGTCGTGCGGAAGCGTCGGGGGCGCCGCCCTTTTTTCGCCGGGTTGTCGCCCCAATGTGGGCGTTTCGTCCGACAAGGGAGGCCATCGACGATGACCGCGACGACCATCGGCCCGCACGAGCCCGGGCCGGAGCTGATCTGGCAATTGCAGTTTTCCTTTGCCGCTTCGCGGGTGCTCACGGCGGCGGTGCAACTCGGCGTCTTCGACGCGCTCGCCCGGGGCCGCGACAGCGCCGAGGCGGTCGCCACCGATCTCGGCACCAGCCCGCGCGGCACACGCATGCTGCTCGACGCGCTGGTCGCTTTCGGACTTGTCGCCAAACCCGAGGGCCGCTACGCCCTGTCGCCGCTCGCCCGGTGCTATCTCGTCCGCGACAGCGCCGACTATGTCGGCGGCATTCTCGAAACCGACGCGATCTACCAAAACTGGGCCGGCCTGGTTTCGGCGGTGCGGACCGGCCGGCCGGTGCAGCGGGTGGAACAAAAAGAGAAAGCCGAGGCGTTCTTCCCCGTTCTGGTGCGCGGTCTTCATGTCATGGCGCGCGAACCCGCGCGGCGCATGGCCGAGGCGCTCGGCGCCGGCACCCGCGCGCGCGGCCTGCAGGTGCTCGACGTCGCCTGCGGCTCGGGCATCTGGGGTATCGCAGTGGCGGAAGCGGACGCCGCGGCGCGGATCACCGGCCAGGACTTTCCAGGCGTGCTCGAGACCACCAAGCAGTACTACGAAAAACACGGCGTCGCGGCGCGCTGCGATTTCCTGCCGGGCGATCTTCGCACCGTCGACCTCGGCAGCGCGCGCTACGACCTCGCGCTGCTTGGCAATATCGTTCATTCCGAGGGCGAGGTGGCGTCGCGGGCCTTGTTTCATCGTATCTTTCGGGCTTTGAGGCCAGGCGGGCGCATCGTCATCCTGG
>JAJYTL010000193.1 GCA_021793055.1 Pseudomonadota bacterium | reverse complement strand
GCCTGAAAAGCCCCGCCGCGGCGCTTGCATTGGTCGCCGCTTCCGCATAAAAAGCGAGAGCTTTGGAGGGCGCGTAGCTCAGCGGGAGAGCACTTGCTTGACATGCAAGGGGTCACTGGTTCGATCCCAGTCGTGCCCACCATTTCCATGCTGCGGCAGGCCGTGACAAGCGGCGCCGGGCGGATCCCGCGGAAATGACCTCCCGAATGACGGAATTGCGCGAAATCGCGAGCGGCCTTCGCTTCCCGGAGGGGCCGGTCGTCTTGCCGGATGGCTCGGTCCTGGTGGTCGAGATCGCGGCTGGCCAACTGACCCGCATCGCCCCGGACGGCCGGAAGGATGTCGTCGCCCGTCCCGGCGGTGGGCCTAACGGCGCCGCCATCGGCCCCGACGGCAAATGCTACCTCTGCAACAACGGCGGCAATCGCTGGCTGGAGCGGGATGGCAAGCTCTATCCGGGCCTCGCCGACGACAATACCTACAGCGGCGGGCGGATCGAGCGCGTCGATCTCGCGACCGGCGCGGTCGAGGTCCTCTATACCGAATGCGACGGCGAACCGCTCCATGGACCGAACGACCTGGTCTTCGATTCGGCGGGCGGCTTCTGGTTCACCGACCACGGCAAGACGCGCCGGCGGCAGCGCGACCGCGGCGCGATCTATTACGCTCGCGCCGACGGTTCCTTCATCAGTGAGGCGATATTCCCCCTTGAGGCGCCGAACGGCATCGGCCTTTCGCCCGCCGGCGACCGGCTCTACGTGGCGGAAACCGACACCGCGCGCCTTTGGGCTTTCGAGATCGAGGGGCCGGGAAAAATCGGTTGCACGCGGGGCGCGCTACCGTGGCTGCGCGGCGCGCTGATCGCTGGCCTTCCGGGCTACCAGCTGTTCGATTCGCTCGGTGTGGAGCAGGGCGGCGACATCTGCGTCGCTACCATCGGCGCGGGTGGAATCACCGTGATTTCGCCGGATGGAAAAAGGATCGAGCACGTCGCCATGCCCGATCCCTTGACCACCAACATCTGCTTCGGCGGCGCTGGTCTTCGGACCGCCTATATCACGCTGTCGTCGAGCGGGCGGCTGGTTGCCGTGGATTGGACGCAACCGGGACTGCCGCTCAACTATTAAATCGGCTTCACGGCGAGGGCCTAGCCGCGTCCCGGATGATGGCCGTGGCGCGCAAAGCGGCCGAAGAGCACATCGGCGACGTGTTTCTGCTTCGGGCTCAAGCTGGCGTAGAGCGGCTTGAAGGCGCTGGAGAAGCGGCGCAGGCTCGTTGCATGGGTTTCGACCGCCTTCTCGCGTAGCGTCAGGCGCGCGATCGCGTCGAGGTTCTTACCGGTGCGGGCGGCGTGGAAATCCCGCCGCAGTTGCCGGCGCGCGACGGCGTTCTCGCGCATCGCCGTCGCCACCGGCTTCCACAACGCTTCCTGCGCCGGGGTGATGCCGAGCTCCGCCTTGAGAAAGGCGATGCGGCCGGCGATCATCGAGATATGCGGCCCTTGCTGCGGGCGTGGATGCGCCGCCGCCGGCGTGGCGGCAAGCGGCAGCGCGGTGGCGCTCAAGGCCATGGCGAAAGCGGCGGCGATTACGGATCGGTGCATCGATACGTGCTCCTCTAAGGGGGGCGGTCCTGCTAGCGTGTTTGGTTACACGCCGGGGCCACCGAAATCCTGCGCCGGTGCCCGCGCGCCCGAGGAGAAGGGCGGGGAAGTGGTCGCGGCGGCCGGACGCTCGTGCGCGATGATGCTGGGCTGGATCGACCTGAAATCGCCGCGCGTTAGCGCACTAGTTCGCGCATCGCGCTTTCGAGTCCGCCCAAGGTGAGCGGGAACATGCGCTCGCCCATGAGTTGGCGGATAAGCTGCACCGAGGGCGTGTAGTCCCAGTACTTTTCCGCCACCGGGTTGAGCCATGCCGCCTTGGGATAGGTGTCGAGCAGGCGCTGCAGCCAGAGCTGGCCCGGCTCCTCGTTCCAGTGCTCGACGCTGCCGCCGGGATAGACGATCTCGTAGGGGCTCATGGTGGCGTCGCCGACCAGGATCAGCTTGTACTCGGAGCTATAGGTGTGGATGGTCTCCCAGGTCGGGACGTGCTCGGTGTGGCGCCGGTGATTGTCCTTCCACAGCCGTTCGTAGGGGCAGTTGTGGAAGTAAAAGAACTCGAGATGCTTGAATTCGGTGCGCGCGGCGGAGAACAGCTCCTCGCAGACGCGGATGTGATCGTCCATCGAGCCGCCGATGTCGAAGAGCACCAGAACCTTCACGGTATTATGCCGTTCCGGCACCATCTTGATGTCGAGATAGCCGGCGTTGCTCGCGGTGGCGCGGATCGTGTCCGGCAGATCGAGTTCGAGATCGGCGCCCTCGCGGGCGAACTGGCGCAGCCGTCGCAGCGCGATCTTGATGTTACGCGTGCCGAGTTCGACCGAATCGTCGAGGTTGCGGTATTCGCGCTTGTCCCAGACCTTGACGGCGCGGCGATGGCGCGATTCGTCCTGGCCGATGCGCACGCCTTCCGGGTTGTAGCCATAGGCGCCGAACGGCGATGTGCCGGCAGTGCCGATCCACTTGCTGCCGCCCTGGTGGCGGCCCTTCTGTTCGCGCAGCCGCTCCTTGAGCGTCTCCATCAGCTTCTCCCAACCGCCGAGCGATTGGATGGCCGCCATCTCTTCTGGCGTCAGCACCTTTTCCGCGAGCTTGCGCAGCCACTCCTCGGGAATTTCGGTGACTTCCTCGCCGGACAGCGATTCGAGGCCGTTGAAGCAGTGGCCGAACACGCGGTCGAACTTGTCGAGATTGCGCTCATCCTTCACCAGCGTTGAGCGGCTGAGGTAATAGAAGTCTTCGACGCGCCAGTTCGAGAGGCCGGCCTTCATCGCCTCGAGCAGCGTGAGGTACTCGCGGAGGCTGACGGGCACCTTGGCTTGACGGAGTTCGAAGAAGAAGTTGACGAACATGCCGGCTCCGCGGTTCGGTTCAGTGGCTGCGCTCGCGCCGGGCGAGGAAGGCGAGCCGTTCGAAGAGATGAACGTCCTGCTCGGTTTTCAGCAACGCGCCGTGCAGCGGCGGGATCAGCTTGTTGGGATCGCGCTGACGCAGGACCTCGGGCGATAGGTCCTCGGCCATCAAGAGCTTCAGCCAGTCGATCAGCTCCGAGGTCGAGGGCTTCTTTTTCAGGCCGGGCGTATCGCGGATCTCGTAGAATAGCGTCAGCGCCTCGTGCACCAACTCGCGCTGGATGTCGGGGAAATGCACCGCGACGATACGCTGCATCGTTTCGCTGTCGGGAAAGCGGATGTAGTGGAAGAAGCAGCGGCGCAGGAAGGCGTCCGGCAGCTCCTTTTCGTTGTTCGAGGTGATGATGACGATCGGGCGATGGCGCGCTTTTACCGTCTCGCGGGTTTCGTAGATGTAGAACTCCATGCGGTCGAGTTCGAGCAGCAGATCGTTGGGGAACTCGATGTCCGCCTTGTCGATCTCGTCGATCAGCAGCACCGGCCGCTCGTCGGCGACGAAGGCTTCCCATAGCTTGCCGCGCAGGATGTAGTGGCGGATGTCGCGCACCCGCTCGTCGCCGAGCTGGGAGTCGCGAAGTCGCGACACCGCATCGTATTCGTAGAGACCGTGCATCGCCTTGGTGGTGGACTTGATGTGCCACTCGATCAGGGGCCGGCCGAGCGCCTTGGCGATTTCGTAAGCGAGAACGGTCTTGCCAGTGCCGGGCTCGCCTTTCACCAAAAGCGGCCGCTCGAGCGTGATTCCGGCGTTTACCGCCACCATCAGATCTTCGGTGGCGACATAGCTATCGGTACCTTCGAATTTCATGAAATCCTGCGCTGCGTGAATGGGTTGCTCGCCAAGTCGCGGGCGAAATCGTAATCGGTTAAAGGCAAGGTAAAAGCGGGGCGGAGGGATGGCAAGGCCCAAAACCGCGCGCCGGATGGCCTTGCCATCCCGCTCGCTGCGGCCGGCCGCCGCGGCGTCAGGCGTTGGCCTGCTCGAAGCCGACGCAGATGCAGACCTGATCGGTCTCGTCCAAGGGCTCGCCGGTGAGGCCGCAGCGCGACGCTGCTTCCTCGCGTGCGCTGACCCTGGCCGTCTCGCCGATGGCGGCCGCTTCCAGGCAGAGCAGGCTGCAATTGCGGCATACCCCGAAGGCCTTGGCCCCGGCGCGGCTCTGCAACTCGTGGGTGAGGCGGCTCAGGCCCCGCACCAGCGCGATGGCAACCTCGTCGGGGAGATCCCTGGCCGCGTCCTCGACCGCGAGGATCGGGTCGCGGCACAGCAGCGCCTCGCCCGCGGGCGTGAGGTCGAGGGCGCGCGTACGGCCGTCGGCGGTGCCACGGCGGCGCGTCACCAAGCCCCGGTTCTCGAGCGCGATCAAGGTCTGCGAGGCGGTGCCGCGGGTGGTGCCGAGAAAAGCGGCCAGCGCGCTCGGCGAGCGCGAATACCGGTTCGCCCGGGCGAGGAAGCGAAGCGCTTCCCATTGCGCCGGGTTCAGCCCTTCGCAGAACTGAAGATCGCGGCTCAGTCGCGTCAGGCGGTCGACCAGCTGAGCGATCCGACGCGACGTAATATCCGGATTCTGTGACATTACGAGATAGTAGCGATTCAAAATTATCCTTGCAAGAGGCCAGGCCAACTTATAGTATCGACTCGACAGTAATCGAAGAATGCCTATCGGCGGCCGTGACCTCGATCCTCAGGGCGGCTCGGGCAAGGAGCGTTAGTGATGGCCACGCGCACCGAATCCTCACACGCGACGCGCCACAACCGGAACTATATTGCGGCGGCGATGGACCGCCCTCTATTGAGCCAGGAGCGCGAGTTCGAGCTGGCGCGGCGCTGGCGCGAGAGCGGCGACGAGAAGGCGCTGCACGAGTTGGTCGGCGCGTATCTCCGGCTCGTGGTTTCCATCGCCCGCCGCTTCCGCCAGTACGGCCTGCCGGTGGGCGATCTGGTGCAAGAGGGCAATGTCGGCCTGATGCAGGCGGCGGCCCGTTTCGAGCCCTCGCGCGAGGTCCGCTTTTCGACCTACGCGAGTTGGTGGATCCGCTCGGCGATGCAGGAATTCGTGCTGCGCAACTGGTCGATCGTCCGTACCGGGACCTCGGCGGCGCAGAAGGCTCTGTTCTTCAATTTGCGCTGGCTGCGCGCGAAGCTCGAGCCGGCTGGCGCAGCCGGACTGAGCGGGGCGGCGAGCAAGAAGATCGCCGCCGATCTCAAGGTCTCGACGCGCGAGGTCAACGCCATGGCCGAGCGCTTGTCCGGACGCGACCATTCGCTGAACGAGCCGGTCGGACTCGACGGCACGGACGAATGGGAGGATTTCCTCGTCGATGCCGCGCCGAGCCCGGAAGAGACCGCAATCCAGCATCGCGACGGCGAGATCGAGCACCGCTGGCTGGTTTCGGCGCTCGATACGCTGAGCGATCGCGAACGGCTGATCATCCGCGCGCGGCGGCTGCGCGAGGATCATTCCACCCTGGAGGAGCTCGGGGTTCGTCTCGGCATCACCAAGGAGCGCGTGCGCCAGATCGAACACAGTGCCTTCCGCAAATTGCAGGATGCCGTGCTACGCGAAAGCCACGAACTGAAAAGCCATCAGCCGAACGGCTCGCGCGGCGGTCAATCCGCCGCCTTGCCCGAGCAGATGTAACCGGCGAGCAGCGGGACTTAGGCCGTTGTTCCGCGCTTAGACGGCGGCCAGCCCGAGATTGTCGATCAGGCGCGTCTTGCCGAGCCAAGCGGCGACGAAAAGTCGCGCGCCAAGTGCCGAGCGATCGAGCGCAGCCAGGGTTTCCTCGTGGCGAAGTTCGAGGTAGTCGACGCGGGCGAAGCCCGCGGCGAGAAGGCTTGTTTCGGCTTCGGCGAGGAGCGGGGTGGCCGGCGCGCCAGCCTTGAGCGCCACGGCGGCGGCCCGCAGCGTCCGATGGATCGCTGGCGCGGCGGCCCGCTCGGCGGCGCTCAGGTATTGGTTGCGCGACGAAAGCGCGAGGCCGTCGGCCTCGCGCACCGTCTGGACGCCGACGACCCGCACCGGAATGTCGAGGTCGCGTACCAGCCGGCGGATCACCAGCAGCTGCTGGTAATCCTTCTCGCCAAAAAGCGCCACATCGGGCAGCGCCTGCAGCAGGAGCTTGCCCACCACCGTCGCGACGCCGGTGAAATGCCCCGGCCGGAAGCGGCCGCAGAGGCAGTTCGCGAGGCTGTCGACGGTGATCGCGGTGGCGAAGCCGAGCGGATAGATTTCATCGACCCCCGGCGCGAAGAGGAGATGGGCGCCGGCCAGGGCGAGCTTCTGGCGGTCCTCTGCCTCCTGTCGTGGGTAGCGGCCGAAATCCTCGCTCGGGGCGAATTGCTTCGGA
>JAJYTL010000192.1 GCA_021793055.1 Pseudomonadota bacterium | reverse complement strand
GAGATAAAGTCCGGATCGCGAACGATGAACATTCGCATCGCGAACTAGCCGCTCCGCGCGGTACTTTAGATTGAATCGTATAAAACCCGCCATCGACAGCAAATATAGTCGAAGCCTCATCACTGCCGACGAAGGCGGCAATTCACCTTACCATCGCGCGACCATCGCGCGCGGCGTCCTACGCCCCCCCTATCCCGCGAGGGCGGTCGCGGCCGCCGTGCACGGCGCCGCGTCGGCGTCGGGGAACCGCACGGTCAAACCATCGCAGGCCTCGGTCACGGTGATCTGACAGCAAAGCCTTGACGTCGCGGTCAGATTGAACACCGCGTCCAGCATGTCCTCCTCCGCTTCGGAGGGCGGCGGCAAGCGCTCGAACCAGTCGGGCTCGATCACCACGTGGCAGGTGCCGCAGGCGAGCGACCCGCCGCATTCGCCGAAGGTGGCGATGCCGACCTCCGCCAGCGCCTCCATCACCGAAAGACCCGCTTGCGCCTCGATTTCCCAGCGCTCCCCCGACACCTCGATCACCACCAGCTTCGGCATTGCCCTCATCCCTTCCGGCTCGCGCCCGACACCACCCCGCATGCCCCTCGCCGCTCAGAACTTCTTGTAAGGCAGGAACTTGCCGCTCATCACCACGCGCACGCGGTCGCCCTTCTGATCGGGCTGACGCTCGATCTGCATGTCGAAATCGATGGCGCTCATGATGCCGTCGCCGAACTCCTCGTGGATCAGCGCCTTCCAGGTCGTGCCGTAGGTCTGCATCACTTCGTAGAAGCGATAGATCAGCGGATCGGTCGGGATCGCGGTTGGCAACGAGCCGCGATAGGCAGGCTCCTGCAACAGCAGAATTTCCTCCTCCTCGAGGCCGAGGATGCGCCCCGCCGCTTCCGCTTCACTCTTGTCGAGCAGCGTCTGGCCGAGCAACGCCGCCGTGTAATAGAGCACCGAGCCGGGGCCGAGATCGGCCGCGATGCCCTTCCAGGTCAGGCCCTTGCGGCGCTTGATGGCGATAATCTTCTCGGTGAGTTCCGCTCTCGTCATGGCACATGTCTCCTATGGATTTGAATGAGAAACGAACCGGCGCCCGGCATCACATTTCGGCCAACGCCTTGCGCAAGTGCTTGAGCGCCGGGGTCACGACCGCGACGAAAAGTGTTTCGCGCCAGCGCCGATCCGCCTCGGAACCGCGAATGTAGCCCTTGGCACCGGCATGCAGCAGGGCTGCCTGCGCCGCCTCCAGCGCCAGTTCGCCGGCTTCGAGACGGGCGCGATAGACGGCGCGGAGATAACCTTCCGAAGGATCGAGCGGATCGCGCAACAGCGCCGCCAGCCGCGGCCGCAAGGCGGCCGCCTCGGCCTCGAAAAAATCCGGCCGCTTCGGCAGATAGGCATTGGCGTGCCCATGAGTGCGGTCGCAGTCGCGCATGACGTTGATCGCGCCCCGAATCTGGCCCAGAGCCATGCCGGCCTGCAGCAGGAAGAACACCGGCTTGATGCGCTTGACGTAAGGCGCGAGCGATTCCGCCAGCACCATCTCGTCGGCGACGAAATGGCGCTTCATCACCACCGTATAGGTGGCCGAACCTTCGAGGCCGATGAAATGGACGTTCTGGGTGATCTTGACGTCCTCGCCGTTGATGCGGAACGCCGCCATCACCTTGCGCGCCGGATCGCCGGCGAGCTCGAAGGCGGTGCCCATGACATGGCCGATGCCGAGATTGGAAACATAGGGCAGCACGCCCGAGACCACGTAACCGCCCGCGACCCGCTCGCCGCGGAGCTTGAAATTCTCGATCCCGTCCATCGCCTTGACCGGGTTCGACATGCCGGACGAGCCGAAGACCTGGGCCGCCGCGACCGCCGGCTGCAGCCGATCGCGAAGCGCCGTGTTCTCGGTCACTTCGAGATACCAGCCGAAGGCGTTCTGCAGCCACATCAGGAAGCTGGTGCAGCCGCAATACTCGCCGACCAGCGCCATCGCCTCGACGGTGGTCATAAGGTCGCGCGCGCCGCCCGCGCCAGGGCCCGAGAGGTGTTGCGCAAAGGCGCCGGCGGCGCCAAGCTTGCGCAACATGTCCGCGGGATAGAGGCCATCGCGATCGATGATCGGCGCCTGCATCTTGGCGTCGCTCTCGGCGACGGCACGCACGGCGGCGAGGACCTGCGCGCGGTCGGCGGCCTGGTTTGGCGTCACCACCGCCGTCCCGGATGCAGCCAGGGCTTGGACCATTCGGCTTTCTCCTTTCTCCGAACCCGCCGGCGAAACCGGCGCGAGACCGGCGCCGGAGATGCGGCACCGTCCTCGGGCAAGGGCCGGTCGCGTGTCAGACCGCGGTCGCGGTGAGGTTCACTGGACGGGTGAAGGTATTCGCCACCGGCGACCATTTCAGGACATGGCTGACCAGCGCCGCGACCTCGTCCTTGGCGATGCCGTCGCATTCCATGGCCACCTCGACCCGCACGTCGGTGAAGCCGACCGGCTTCTCCGTCGTATCTCCGGTGCCCCAGACCGCGGTGATGTTGAGGTCGCCTTCGAGCGCGAGCTCGAGCTTCGCGACCTTCCAGCCGCGCGCCACCGCATTGGCGTGAAGGCCGACGGCGATGCACGAGCCGAGGGCCGCGAGCGAGGCTTCGGAGGGGTTCGGCGCAGTGTCGTCGCCGAGCAGGCCGGGCGGCTCGTCGACGATATAGGGCGCCAGGTTGCGGATATAATTGGCATGGCGAAAGCGCCCTTCCGCCACCGTTCGGCACTTCAGGGTCTTGATCGCCTTGGGGTTGGCCTTGCCGGTCTCGATCAGCTTCAAGAGCCCCTCGCGGTCGATGGGCGCGACGCCCTCGCCCTCCGGCGTGAGGCAGGACGTGAGCACGGGCTGCATTGCGATCTGGGTCATTTCGATCCTCCTATGGTCAAATTGGCTGCGGTTGCGGACGCGAGATCTCTCGCGCCGCGTTCCCCTTCACTTTCCTTCACTTTTCGCGGGCCCAGCCGTAACGACGGATGAGCCAGAGACAAACGGCGTCGAGCGAAAAACCGATGACGCCGATGACGACGACCAGCGCCCCGAGATGGCTGTAGTCGAGGGTGTCGCGCGCGTCGTTGATGGCGTAGCCGAGGCCCGAGGTGACGCCGAGGAACTCCGCCGGCACGAGCACGATCCAGGCGACGCCGAGCGCAAGCCGGATGCCGGTGAAGACGTCCTGCGCGATCGCCGGCAGGATGATCTGGAACAGCATGTGCCAGCTGCGGGCGCCGAGATTGCGCGCCACCTTGAACCATGCGGGATCGACCTTGGAGAGGCCGTTGGCGGTGGCGAAGGTCACCGGCCAGATCGAAGCCGCGGCGATGAGAAAGACGATCGCCTGATTCCAGGTCGGAAAGGCGAGCACCGCGATCGGCATCCAGGACAGCGGACTGATCATGCGGAGGAACTGGAACGGCAGATAGGTCGCCTCGCGGAAGGCCGCGCTGCGGCCGACGGCGATGCCGAGCGGCAGGCCGAGCACGATGGCGCAGGCGAGGCCGCCGACGACCCGCTCGAGGCTCGCCGCCGCGGCGCGGGCGATCTCGCCATTGCCGAGCATCACCAGAAGCGCGCGGAAGGTCGGCACCGGCGCGAGGCTGGCGAAGGAGCGCGTCGCCGGATCGAGATAGATGGCCAAGCCGCCGAGCCACCAGAGCCCGATCAAGACGGCGACGCCGAGGACCGAATAGACCGTCCGCCGCGCCGCCGCCCGCGCCAACCCCGCGCTCTGGCGATCGGCGGCGACACGGCGCGGTCCGATCTCGGCTGCGCCGATCGGCCTCGCGGCGGAAAGCGCGGCGGTGCGGTCGGTCATAGGGCGATCAGCTCCGTGCGTCCATATGGATCGGCGGGATTGACGCTCGGATCGTTCTTCCAGGCCGGAAACTTCTCCAGCGCGGTCTTGACGAAATCGTAGTTGACGAGGTCCTTGGCGACGAAATCCGGCGTCAGCTTCCCGAGGAAGGCGGTATCGCCGGTGACCAGCGTCTTCTTCATGTCGCTGACGATGAGCTTGGTCGCGGAAGGATACGGCCAAGCCTCGAAGGCGATGCGCCCGGTCTTCCATTGCGGGTGCTGGATCGCCGGCGGATTCTTGTAGAAGGCCGGGTCGTAGAAGGTCATCGCCCGCTCCACCACGTTGGCCGGCATCGGCAGATAGCCCTTGCCGTCGCGCGAGAGCATGTGCGCGACTTCTTTCTTGTTGGCGCTGGCGTAGATCTGCGCCTGGACGATGGCGTTCAGCACCGCCTGCGTCCAGGCGGCGCGCGCCGGATCCATGGCGTCGGCCTCGTGCATGCAGACGACGCAGCAGGGATGGTTCTTCCAGATATCGCCGGTGAAGCGCAGCACCTTGACGCCGATCAGAAGCTCGCCCATGGCGTCGAACGGCTCGGCGACGCAATAGGCGTCTATTTTCCGCGCCGCCAGCGCCGGCGGCATATCCGGCGGCGGCATGACCAGAAGATTGCATTCGTCGGGCGCGAGCTTCGCGCTCTGCGGCCGGATCACCGGCTTGATGCCGGCGTTTTTCAGCTCGAGCTGAATGATGATGTTGTGGATCGAGTACCAGAACGGCACCGCGAGCTGCTTGCCGCCAAGGTCCTTGAAGGTCTCGATTCCCGTGCTCTTGCCGACCACGATGGCGGAGCCGTTGGTATGGGCCCAGGCCATGATCTTGACCGGGAAGTGGTTGTTGTAGCGCATCCAGATCGGGATCGGATTGAGCAGATGGACGAGATTGAAGCGATGCGCGGCGAAGGCCTCGATCAGCGGCGACCAGCCGCGAATCAGGGTCGGGCGGGCGGAATCGAGGCCCTCCTTCTTGAAATAGCCCTTCTCGTGGGCGATCAGGAGCGCGGTCGCGTCGGTGATCGGGATGTAACCGATGCGAACCACGGGATCGAAGCTCTTGGCATAGACGCGGGGCGAGGCGAGCGCGCCGCCGAGCGCGGCCAGCCCGGCCGCGCTCAACAGACTGCGCCGGCTGACGCCACCGCAGCCGCAGCCGGCATGGTGGACGAAATGGCCGGTCGCGGCAGGCCCCTCGCCCGCCGCGCCGAGCCGCAACGGATCGTCATTCCTGCTCTCGTCCGGCGCGTCTTTCCAAAGCTCGTCTTGCACTGTCGTCATCGCTCGTACTCCCCGTTTGCAATCCATGCCATCGCCGCGCCGGATCAGGCCTGCGCGACCGCCAAGGCGGCGACCGCCGCGACCGCCGCGGGACTACTCTCGACCGCTCCGGGCGACGGCCCGGCGACGGCCTCGAAGCTCTTCATCAGCCGCTCGCGCGCGGCCCGTACCTCGGGATCCTTGCGTTCGCGCTGGCCCTTGATGTCGATCGTCACAGCCTCGACGATGGTGCCAGGCGGCCCGGCCATGATCAGTGCGCGATCCGCCATCAGCGCCGCCTCGTCGATGTCGTGGGTCACGATCACGAGGGTGAGACCGAGGCGCTTCACGATCGAGCGGACGTCGCGTTGCAAGGCGGCGCGGGTGAAGGCATCGAGCGCCGAGAAGGGCTCGTCGAGCAGCAGCAGTTCGGGCTTCATCACCAGCGAGCGGGCGAGCGCGACGCGCTGCTGCTGCCCGCCGGAAAGATCCTGAACATTGGCCTCGGCGTGGCTTTCGAGATCGACCAGGCGGAGCGCCTCGGCGACGCGGCTCGCCACCTCCACCTTCGGCAGGCGCGCGAACCGAAGGCCAATGCCGACATTCTGAGCAACCTGCATCCAGGGAAACAGCGATGGCTGCTGAAACATCATCACCCAGCGCGGCGAGGGTCCCTCGACCGCCTTGCCGTCGAGATAGACCGCCCCGGCCGAGGGGCGCATCAGGCCGGCCAAAATATGCAGCAGGGTCGACTTGCCGCAGCCGGAGCGGCCAAGGATGGCAAGCGCCTCGCCGGGTGCGACCTCGGCCTCGGCCCGGTCGAGCACGAGCGCGCTTCGGGCGCGATAGCGATGGGCCAGATTCTCGATCTTGATATGAACGCCGGGGATCACCATCGATCACTTCCCTCTCGCCGCGGCGCGGCCCGCCGAAACCGGACCGGCACCAGTCGATAATCACACTATATATAAGTTTAATATATAATTATCTGATTTATAAATGTTGTTATATACAATTAGTCAAGTCCTTAGTGTTATTTTTGCCGCTCGCCCCATCAACCGCCGCCGCCCGCTGCCAGACAAACCGTTCTGTTCTCAGCAAGCGGCATGCCAAGAGCGGCCCGCCGGCCGCGCTGCGCGGGGGCACCGGCCAGTGCCGCGCGCTCAAGCCGTCGAAAGCACCTCGCAAGCAGATAGCAAGGCACTGACCGAAAAGGAGCTTTGGGCCGAGCCATGGAAGCCGCCCGCGACGTCGCCGGAAGCCCGCGCCGCC
>JAJYTL010000191.1 GCA_021793055.1 Pseudomonadota bacterium | reverse complement strand
CTTTGTGGGTGACATTAGCGGCGTTCGCTTCGGCGTATTGAATGAAGAGGTTAAAAGCACGCGGGATGTTCGCCTAAAAGAATTCCGGAACACTATGGCAATCAACACCTACACAATCACCGCACCTCATATAGGATTGGATCGGCTAGAGAGCTGGTGGGTCGGCGCCAATTACGATCAAGTGCGGGTTCTAACTGATTAAGATAAGCATTTGGCGAGAGCCGCAGCGACGCAGCGTGGCTCTTGCGCGGCATTTGCAGGACGCTTTGTGGGCTCGACCCATTGCCGACGGGCGCGCGTAAGGCCTGGATTTCGTGCGCTTGCGCCAGCGTGAGGACGAAGCCCCGGGCGGTCGGCCCTTACCGTCGCAACGTGCGTTAATCTTGGTCGAGAAGCCGCCCAGCGAGCGGCCAAGCGCTTCTTCGCTTTGAGTCCCTTTTTTAGGCCGGCAGCGCAGTGATGGGTCTGGATGATGGTGCCGTCGATCATATGGGCTCGGCTGTTGGGTTTGGCCGGTTTGACGAGTGTCCCCAGCATAGCGTCGAATACGCCGCTTTGGTCCCACCGTCGATCGCGGTGGATCGTGTCCCATCGGGTGGTGTAGGAGCATCGGCCTAGTAATGGCTGAGACACCACCGACCTCCGTTTGGCACAACCGCCCTTCAGCGGGCCAGACTCTGCTAAAGGCCGACCCCGTAGCGAATGCCCTCCGCAAACGTAGGGCAGGATGAAACGGGTGATAACCGCATTTCGAACCCCGGTCTCAAGGCAGCGGCAATCGGTGCCTGCAGTCGTCGCAGTGAATTGCACGCTGACGTATGCCGGCGTCCGTCGAAAGCTGCGTTAAAGTGATGGGTAAATTGATGGGTGAAAAAAAATGTTTTTGATTTTTGTCATGTAAATCAAAATATTACGCCTAGACCGTGGCGGAGGGGATGGGATTCGAACCCACGACACGGTTCCCCGTGAACACGCTTTCCAGGCGTGCGCCTTAAACCACTCGGCCACCCCTCCGGAGACGGCGTCGTCGATCGCAGAGCGCGACTATACGGAGGGTTGCGGCGATTTCAACCGTCTCGCCGATTCGGGTTTGCAGATAAGGCCTAAGCGGCTACTCTTCCGCCGGGGAAGGCGGCGGACAGCGGCGGACAAGGGAGATGGCGAAAAAACTCTGCCGCGGCACCGGTTGGCTTTGCCTCGCTCTGGCGATCGTCGCCATCGGGGCGGACGGGGTCAACTCGCTCAATATCGGCCATGCCCAGTTCACGCCGCTCGGCGCCGTCTGGTACCGCGTCAGCCCGGCAACCATCGGCCTCGCCCAGGCCGCGATCCAGAGCCATATCTGGCCGCCGCTCTGGGACCCGGCCATCGTCGCCGTGCTCCGCCTGCCGGCCTTCGCCGTCGCCGCGGCGCTCGGCCTCCTCTTGCTCCTCCTCTGCCGCGCGCGCAGCCGCCGCTTCCGGTTCGGCCACAAATAGCCCGAACCCGAGAGCCGGCAATCTTCGCCCGCCTATTCCTCGCCCATCTTGAGCGCGGCGAGGAAGGCCTCTTGCGGGATGTCCACGTTGCCGACCTGGCGCATGCGCTTCTTGCCTGCCTTCTGCTTTTCGAGCAGCTTGCGCTTGCGGCTCACGTCGCCGCCATAGCACTTGGCGAGCACGTCCTTGCGCATCGCGCTGACGGTCTCGCGGGCGATGACCCGTCCGCCGATCGCGGCCTGGATGGCGATGCGGAAAAGCTGGCGCGGGATCAGGTCCTTCAGCCGCTCGCAAAGCTGCCGGCCGCGCTGCTCGGCGCGGCCGCGATGGACGATGGCGGCGAGCGCGTCCACCGGTTCGCCGTTCACCATGATGGTGAGCTTGACGAGATCGCCCGGCCGGTACTCGATGACGTGATAATCGAAGCTGGCATAGCCGCGCGACGCCGATTTCAGCCGGTCGTAGAAGTCGAACACCACCTCGTTCAGCGGCAGGCGATAGACCACCATGACGCGGTTGCCGGTATAGGTCAGGTTGACTTGCTCGCCGCGCTTCTCCTCGCAAAGCTTCAGGACCTGGCCGAGATAACCATCCGGCACCATGATGGTGGCCTCGATCCAGGGCTCGTCGATGCGCTCGATGACCGTCGGGTCGGGCATGTCGACCGGATTGTGCACCTCGACTTCCTTGCCCGTGCGCAGCGCCACGCGGTAGATCACCGAAGGCGCGGTGGCGATGAGATCGAGATCGAATTCGCGCACCAGGCGCTCGCGGATGATCTCGAGGTGCAAAAGCCCGAGAAAGCCGCAGCGGAAGCCGAAGCCGAGCGCGGCCGAGGTTTCCGGCTCGAACTGAAAGCTCGCGTCGTTGAGGCGAAGCTTGCCGAGACTTTCGCGAAGATCGGCGAAGTTCGCCGCATCGGTCGGAAACAGGCCGCAGAAGACCACCGGAACCGAGGGCTGGAATCCCGGCAGCGGCGCGGCCGCCGGGCGGCGCTCGTCGGTCAGCGTGTCGCCGATCTTGGTCTCGGCCACTTCCTTGATCGAGGCGGTGAGAAAACCGACCTCGCCCGGACCGAGCTCGTCCTGCATCACCATCTTCGGCGTGAACACGCCGAGCCGGTCGATCTGATGCACGCTGCCGCCTTCCATCATGCGAACCCGCATGCCCTTGCGGATAACGCCGTCGAAAACGCGGAACAGCACCACGACGCCGAGATAGGCGTCGTACCAGGAATCGATCAACAGCGCCTTGAGCGGCGCCGCGGCATCGCCCTTCGGCGGCGGCAGGCGGGTGACCAGCGCCTCCAGAACCTCGGGCACCCCCATGCCGGTCTTGGCCGAGATCGGCACCGCGTCGGAAGCGTCGAGGCCGATCACCTCGTCGATCTGCGCCTTGGTGCGGTCAGCATCGGCCGCCGGCAGATCAATCTTGTTCAGGACCGGGACGATCTCGTGGTTACTCTCGATCGCCTTATAGGCATTGGCGAGCGTCTGGGCCTCGACCCCCTGCGTCGCGTCGACCACGAGCAGCGAACCCTCGCAGGCGGCGAGCGAGCGGCTCACCTCATAGGCGAAATCCACGTGGCCGGGCGTATCCATCAGGTTCAGGACATAGGTCTTGCCGTCGCGGGCCTTGTATTCGAGGCGAACGGTCTGCGCCTTGATGGTGATGCCGCGCTCGCGCTCGATTTCCATGCTGTCGAGGACCTGGGCCTGCATCTGGCGTTTTTCCAGCCCGCCGCACGCCTCGATCAGGCGGTCGGCGAGCGTCGACTTGCCATGGTCGATATGGGCGATGATGGCGAAGTTTCGGATGCGCGCGGGGTCGATCATGGCGAGGCTTATAGCACGGCTCGCCGCGGTTTTGGCAGCGCCGCCGCGAGAGCGCGATGAAAAATCGCCGAGTCCCCTTGGCCGCCGTGCAAGGCTCGGGAGCGGCTTGGATTCCGGCCCCCTTGGCACCGCCTCCACGGGTCCCGGCACTACCGGCCGGGCGGCGAGCCGGGCAAAACTCGCGCCGCCGCTTGACCTTCTGTTAACCATTGCGCGGAAGAATCGGCGCTATGCTGGGTGGCCGGATTCCGCCGCCACCCGGTGCCTGCAACCTGTGCTGGTCTCGCGATGATCCCTCCCGCGCCGCCCGATGGCCGAAACCCCGCCGCCGCCGGCTACAGCATCGACCGGGCGGTGGTGAACGACATCCACCAGGCGAGCCTCGCCACCGGCGTCGATTTCTCCTATCTGATGGCGCAGGCGGCGCAGGAAAGCAGCTTCCGGCCCGATGCCGCCGCCGCCGGCTCCTCCGCCAAGGGGCTCTATCAGTTCATCGATTCGACCTGGCTGCAGATGATGCACGACTACGGCGCCAAATTCGGCTATGGCGCACTGGCGCGGGAAATCCACATCTCGGCCAACGGCCAGGCGACCGTCGCCGATGCCGGCCTCAAGCAGCAGATTCTGGCGCTGCGCAACAATCCGACGATCTCGGCCGCGCTCGGCGCCGAATACGCGCGCAGCAACCAGCAGCAGCTCGAAAGCGCGCTCGGCCGCCCGGTGACGCCGACCGATCTCTACCTCGCGCATTTCCTCGGCGCCCAGGGCGCCGTCGAATTTCTCCATGCCATCGCCGCCAACGGCGCGACCACGGCGGCGCATCTCCTGCCGGCCGCGGCGGCGGCCAACCCGAAGATCTTCTACAATGCCAACGGCTCGCCCCGCACCTTGCGCGAAATCTACGACCAGTTCCAAAGCCAGATCGACCACAAGGCCAATCTGTTCGCGGCCCTGGCGCCGGGCGGATCGGCGGCCGGCGCGGCAGCCGCAAGCGGATCGGCGGTCCCGGCCGTCCTCGCCACCACCGGCGAGGCCCCGGGCGGCTATGGCGCCGGCGCCGGCGCCGCGCCGTTCGGTCCGGGGCTTGGTGCCGGCGCCGACCCGACGCCCTTTTTCGGCCCGGCGGGTTCGAGCCTGCCGACCTCGAAGCCCGGCCTCTCGCTATTCTCGGTTCTCGCGCTTTCGGCCTTCCAGATCATCGACGGCATGAAACCGCCGGAGGCCGGCAACCACGCGGCGAAGAAGCAGGTGATCTGAGGCGGCTCGCATTCGGCTCGGCCGAGCCTGCCTCAGTAGGGCCGGCCGTCCTTGTGGAAGAACCGCCACTTGCCGTCCGCCGCCAGCGCCGCCTGGAGGTCGTCGTCGGGATACTCCGCGCCGTCGCCCGGCTTGCGGTCGCCGACCTCGAGATAAAGCACGTCCTCGCCGGTCCGGTTGACGAGATGGTGCGCATCGCCGGTTCCGGCCTTGAAGCCCGCGCACATGCCGGGCGAAAGCTCGGTGTCGCCGGCATCGGTGACCAGGGTCGGATTGCCGGCGATGATATAGACGAACTCGTCCTGCACCGAGTGCGCGTGGCGCAGCGCCGAGACGGCGCCCGGGCCGAGACGGGTCAGGTTGACGCCGAAATTGGCGAGGCCAAAGAGGTCGCCCAACGGATGCTTGGTACGCGCCGCCATGCGCGACGCGAAGGGTTCCGGGTAATTCGACCGCTGCGTCCTGGCGGGCGCGGCGGTCGCCAAAATAGCTGTGAGGCTCGCACGGGTCATGGTCTTAGCGTCCATTCGTTGCGGCGATGGCCGTTGCCGCCGGATTGCAAAGGGCAAAACCACGGGCTCGGGCGACGGCAACCGATCACCGGCGCAAGGCCGCGCCGCCCATTCCCATTCGATCATTCAAAGCAATGGTAACGCGGCGATAGGACCGGGCAAATTCATTCCGTGCGCGACGAAGACCCCCGACCCGATCCGTCAGAAATTTGCGCTGTTGAATCAGAAGGAGAATTTCACCAGCTCGGAATCTGCTTAGTTTCAGAGACTATCGGCATCAATCGGCCTATTTTCGAAATTTCCAGCGGCAACCGCGTCGTCAGGTTGATGCAAAATAGTCCGTCAAACTGAGCAGCTGAAATGTCAGTCGATGAACGTGACCTGCCCCACATATGACGCCATATCAGCGCGGAACCTCGTTGCATAGTTCGCGGGAAAAAGACGCGTGCGACATCGCCCAATACGAATTGCACATTCGAGCCGATCCTCCATTCGCGCTCCATGTAATAATTGGCCTCATCTTCGAAAGATCGCTTGGCATCAAAGCACTTCATGAAAATTAAGACGTAATTCAGGAGGAAGTCGGCACACATTCTCACAGTCGAAAGGGATTGGCAGTTCCCTTTGAGCACGGCTTCGACCGCCGACGTTTGCTCGACCGAAGGCCCCATCAGTTGCGCGAATCTCTGTTGGAATTCTGACTCTGGAAACCCTTTGAAGTATCTCTCTTCCTCGACGCAACAAAACCCATCCAAAGCCGCGAGGATATCGAGGATCGCCCTGACGGAGGTATCGAAATATAAGGCTCGATCCACGTAGCCCTTCTCGCTGGCGGCCTTGATTCGGGCCAAGAAGTCATTCGGGCTGAAAACCCGATTGGTCGACACCGGACTTTCGTTCGCGACATAGAAAACAGGGCAAGCTCCCCTTTCGATGAGGAAGTCCTTTTTGAACGCCAGCCCGAACTTGCTGTATTTTCGCACGTGAATAGCAAGATCGGTATCGCGAATGTCGCAGAAACAAACGACTTGGCACTTTATCACTTCGTCCGTGCTGATTGGTCGCGAGAAATCGAGGCTGGCCGTGCGTGACTGCCTCGGATCATGCGGGGCATATGTCAGCCAGCCGGTCCGCAGAACATGCAAAAGCAGTTGATATTGCTCTTCGTCGGCTCTTCCTCTGCCAACAAAGTGGCTTAATTCGCTCGAAACGTAGCGCTGCATCTCGTCCGATTTCCTAGCTAGAGCATTCTCGGGTTGGGTGGAATCGGAGAGGGATTCACGGCCGGGTTAAATTGTGATTCGCTGGTCCGGGTTGGACGATTCGGGGGCAGCGATGGTGTGGCGCCAG
>JAJYTL010000190.1 GCA_021793055.1 Pseudomonadota bacterium | reverse complement strand
ATCGACATAAACCAAGACGGCAAGCCAGCCGAGCCCAAGCAGTTCGGCAAGGCCGGCGAAGGGGCCGGCAACCCCCTTGAAGGTAAATGCCGCCCAGCCATGGACGAGATATTTGGGATCGACCGAAACCAGAAGCGCGATTTCGAGCGCGCAATAGAGGATGACGGCGATCACCACCGAGCCGACCACGGCGATCGGCAGATTGCGGCGCGGATTAGCCGATTCGCCCGCCAGCTCGACCGCGCCGCGAAAACCCAGGTAGCTAAACACGATGCCGGAGGTGGCGACGGCCGAAAACACGCCCTTCGAGCCGGTTGGCGCGAAGCCATGGGCGGTCAGGTTGCCGAAATGGGCGCCCGCGACGATGAGCACGGTCACGGTCAATGCCGGGATCGCGAGCTTCCACCACACCACGACGTTGTTGACCTGCAGCACCCAGCGAATGCTGTAGAAGTTGACGCCGACAAAGATTGCCAACAGGACCGCGGCTTCGACAAAGCCGACGATTGAATCGGCGCCGCCCTCCGGCACCACCGTCGGCAGGTAGTTGTGGGCATATTTCATCACCGCCAGCACTTCGGCCGGGGCGACGGTGACGTAGCCGAGGAACACCGTCCAGCTCATCACCATGGCGATGAAGGAGCCGTGACTGAGTTTGGGGAATGCCACCATCGCGCCGGCGCGCGGAAAGGCCGTCACCAACTCGGCGAAGACGAAGGAGAGCAGCAGGACCGCGGCGCCGCCGATGACCCAGGCAATGAGCGACGCGGGCCCGGCGATCTTCGCCGCATAGAGCGGTCCGAACAGCCAGCCGGAGCCGACGATTCCGCCGACGCTGGCGAAAAGCAGGCTGATCAAGCCGGCATCGCGCCGCAGCTTGCGACCTCCGTCCTCCGTGGCCATGAACGATCCCCCCTCGGTCCATGTTCAGATCGGTGCAGCGACGACACGACGGTAAGCGATCGGAAAGTCCGAATCAACCGCGGATGGCTCGGCGCGATGCTCGAGCCGGAATTGGCGCGGCGTAAAAACAGACATTCTCTGCGCCGGCGCGCTAGAATATATGAAGTTATCTCGCGGTCCCTGAGCGCGAGGCGGAAAAGCTCAAGCAGAGGCGAGCGGCCATCCTCCTGCGGCTTGGCGGGGGCGGCGTATCCTGGCCGGTCAACGCCGCCGCCGGGTGGTTCCGGTGCTCGCATGGGTTTGGCACCGATTTTTAGGGGCTTGCCTTCGGCTGTCGCCGCCGCGGGCCGGCCCGCGAGGAGGAGCGAGGTATGGCGGTTGGCGCCCCCGAAATCGATCGGCCCGGCCTGCACTGGTTCAATGTCGCGCGGCCGCTCTCGCTGGCGCAGCTGCGCGGGCGCTTCGTCATTCTCGATTTCTGGACCTTCTGCTGCATCAACTGCATGCATGTGCTGCCGTCGCTGCGCCGGGTGGAGGAGGCGTTTCCCGAGGACGTGGTGGTCATTGGCGTTCATTCGCCGAAATTCGCGGCCGAGCGCGATGCGCGCAATGTCGAGCACGCCATCGCCCGCTACGGCATCGTCCATCCGGTGGTGCACGATCCGGAGTTCGAGCTGTGGCAGGAATACGCGGTGCGCGCTTGGCCGACGCTGGTGTTCATTGGACCCGACGGCAAGGTGATTGGCCACAATGCCGGCGAGCCGGATCAGAGCCGCCTGCTCGAAGTGGTCGGCCAGCTGGTGCAGCAGGCGAGGGCGGGGGGCGCGGTCACTCCCGGCCCGCTCGCGCTTGAGCCGGTCGCCGCTTATGCCGGGCGGCTCGCCTTTCCGGCCAAGATGAAGCCGCTGTCGTGGGCGGAGGGGGGACTGTTGTGGGCGCTGGCCGATGCCGGCCATCACCAGATCGTGCTGATCGACGATCAGGGGCAAGAGGTTCGCCGCATCGGCTCGGGCGAAGCAGGTTTTAGCGGCGGCGGCTTCGCGACGGCGCGGTTCACCAGCCCGCAAGGTCTGGTTGGGGCGCCCGGGGTGATTTATGTCGCCGATACCGGGAACCACGCGATCCGCCGCATCGATCTTGCCAGCGAAGAGGTGGCGACGCTGGCCGGATCAGGCCGGCGCGGCCCGCCGCTGGCCGAGGCGGCGCCGGCCGAGACCGTTGCCTTGGCCTCGCCCTGGGATCTGGAGTGGGACGGCGAGCGGATTTATTTTGCCAATGCCGGGACGCACCAGATCGGCAGCCTGAACCTCGAGCGTAAGACCGTACGCCGCTTCGCCGGCGATTCCGGCGAGGCGATCACGGACGGGCCGGCCCTGGAGGCCCGCCTCGCGCAGCCGAGCGGCCTCGCCCTCAGCCGCGACCGCGACCGGCTCTATTTCGTCGACAGCGAAACCTCGTCGGTGCGCGAACTCCGTCTCGGCGCGGCGCCCGAGGTCCGCACCCTGGTCGGCACCGGGCTTTTCGATTTCGGCCACCGCAACGGCGGTTTCGCCGAAGCGAGGTTCCAGCACCCCCTTGGCATCGCCAGCAGCGGCGACGTGCTCCTGGTCGCCGACAGCTATAACGGGCGCTTGCGGCGGCTCGACCTTCGCGAGCGACGGGTCAGCGATTTCGACGCCGGCACCTACCAGTGCGAGGACCCGATTTGCTTGCCGGCCGCTGAGCCGGCTGGCGTCGCGGTCGACGGCAAGCGGGTGTTCCTGGTCGACACCAACAATCACCGCGTCCTGCTCTACGAGCCGGAGACGCGAACCTACCGCACCTGGTTCGCGTGACCGGCGCCGCGCGAGCGCGGCGTCGAATGAAGAGCCTGGGAATGATGAGCTTGAGGAGTGGGGGGCTTCTGTTGCCCGGTGCCCCCCGAACCGCGCTTGCTCAATTTAATTAAGCAGCGAGTGCAACGCTGTTGTCGTTGGCACTTTAGGTTTGACCCGATAACGGCGGTATCATGCCGGGCAAAAACCGATCCTTTACCACGCACGTCGATCCTGGTTCGCCCCCATAAGAAACCCGCCGTCGCTCTTGTTTCTTCGCGGGTTTTTGGTGGAGGCGCCGGGCACTGCCCCCGGGTCCGTCACGCTTATTCCAATCGGCGTTTATCGCCATAGTCGATCACTCGACAACGCTAATATAGGCGCGGTCGGCGCGCGAAAAAAGGCCCCTGTGCGAGATCGGCGCGCGCGGCCGTGGCTCCGCCATCGCGAAACCGCTAGACTCCGGATCGCGAATCGCGGGGGCCAGGGGGTGTTTCCCGAGCGGCGTGAAACAGGGGGCCGGATGCCGATCAGTGAGGAACAGAAAGCGGAGATCGAGGCCCACCGCGCCGTAACCGCGACCACCCGCCGCCCGACCGTCCCGGCGTTGGAGGAAATCCTGTTCGAACCTCTGCCGGTACTCGACCACGGCTTCGTGCGCGTGATCGATTATATGGGCGACGACGCCGCCGTGGTGCAGGCGGCGCGGGTCTCTTACGGCCGTGGCACGCGGCGGGTCAGCGAAGACCGCGGGCTGATCCAATATTTGATGCGCCATCGCCACACCACGCCCTTCGAGATGTGCGAGATCAAGTTCCACGTCAAGCTGCCGATTTTCGTCGCCCGTCAGTGGATTCGCCACCGCACCGCCAACGTGAACGAATATTCAGCCCGTTACTCCGTCCTCGATAACGAGTTCTACATTCCGGCGCCCGAGCATCTCGCCGCGCAATCCGTCACAAACCGCCAAGGTCGCGGCGCGGTGCTGGAAGGAGCCGAGGCCGAGCGCGTGCTGGCCATGCTGCGGCGGGACGCCGAACAGGCCTATGCCGATTATGCCGAGCTCCTGAACGAGGGCGCAGATGGCGCTGCGCGCGACGAAAGCCGGAGCGGCCTTGCCCGCGAGCTTGCGCGGATGAATTTGTCGCTCAATTTCTATACCCAGTGGTACTGGAAGATAGATCTTCATAATTTCATGCACTTCCTTGGGTTGCGCGCCGATCCTCATGCACAGTATGAGATTAGGGCCTATGCCGAGACGATGGCGGAGGTGCTGCGCCGCTGGGTGCCGCTCAGTCACGACGCCTTTGCCGAATATCAGTTGAACGGCGTGCGGCTCTCGGCGACCGCGGTCAAGCTGGTGCGCCGCCTTCTCGCCGGCGAGGCGGTAACCCAGCCAGAAAGCGGCTTGAGCCCGCGCGAGTGGCGCGAAGTCATAGCGGTTTTAGGGCGCTGAATCGTTTTGAGTTATTCTGGTAGGCGCGAATCGGTGCCGGCGCGCCCGAGAGCGTCGCGGCACCGGCGGCGAGGGATAAGAGCGGAGTGGAGCATTCGGCATGAAGAGATCGGGCGTGGCCGCCGTTTTGATGGCGGCGTTCTTGGTGCTGGCGGGGTGCGCCTCGTCCGGCGGCGGCAATGGCAAGCAGGCGCCGCAGTTCACCGATATCCCCCTGCCACAAGGCTACGAAGTCAATTCCGGCAAGACCATGGTTCTCGGCTCCGGCAACACATGGAGCGGCCGTCTGGTCTACTTCATCAATTCGACGCCCAGCCAGATGTTTGACTTCTACCGCCAACAGATGTCCGGAATGGGCTGGCGGGTGGTTTCGCTCTACCGCGCGCCGACCAGCGTTCTGACCTATGCCAAAGCCGGTCGGGTCGCGACCATTCAGATCAATTCCGGCATGATCTACGGCTCGGACGTGAGCATCGTCATGGCGCCGGAGGCGAACGCTGCCGCCTCGAGCGGCGGCGCCGTGAGCCCGGCGGAGAGATCCGCCGCGCCGGCGCCGCAAGGCGGCGTTACAGTGCAGCCAATGAAGTAGCCGGGCGCGTCTCGGCGCGGCGGAAGCAATCGGCGAGATGGTCGTCGACCATGCCGACGGCTTGCATGAAGGCATAGCAGATGGTCGGGCCGACGAAACGGAATCCGGCATCTTTCAGGGCCTTCGACATAGCACGGCTTTCCCGTGTTTCGGCAGGCACTTGGCCGGGGGCTTTCCAGTGGTTGATCACGGTCCGCCCAGCGGTGAATTGCCAGAGAAAGGGGGCAAAGCGCTGGCCCTTGTCGCGGAGATCGAGATAGGCGCGAGCATTGTCCACGGTCGCCTCGATCTTGGCGCGGTTGCGGACGATGCCGGGATCGGCCATCAGCCGGGCGAGCTTGTCTGCACGGTAGCGCGCGATCCTTTCCGGCTCGAAGCCGCTGAAGGCCTTACGGAAGGCATCGCGCTTGCGCAGGATGGTGAGCCAGGAGAGGCCGGCCTGGAAACCGTCCAGGATCAGTTTCTCGAACAGCGCCCGGTCATCGTGCTCCGGCACGCCCCATTCGGTGTCGTGATAGTCGAGGTAGAGCGCGTCGGCGCTGACCCAGCCGCAGCGCCGCTTGCCGTCCG
The DNA here is from genome assembly GCA_021793055.1 of Pseudomonadota bacterium. Lineage (GTDB taxonomy): Bacteria > Pseudomonadota > Alphaproteobacteria > Ferrovibrionales > Ferrovibrionaceae > JAJYTL01. Next base: position 1,105 of record JAJYTL010000190.1, on the reverse strand, counting down.
GGTAAGGGGCGGCACCCTCGGGCGCGGCGCCCGCACCGATTTTCGGCGTCAAAACCTGGCCCATTCCGGTTTTTTCGGGGTGAGTTTGGCCTCGCCCGCGGTGAGCGGGCCTTCGGCCGGCAGCGTCTCGAAGGCCTCGAGGCGGAGCAGCGCGATCGCCGCGTGGTCGCGCCCGGAGCGCATTTCACCCACTTCCTTCGTTCCCATCAGAATCGGCGTCCCCGGCGCCGGCAGCGGACCGTCGACTTCAACCCGGAACAGCCGCTTGCGGACGATGCCGCGGTGCTTGGTACGTGCCGTCAGTTCCTGGCCAACATAACAGCCTTTGCTGAAATCGACGCCGTTCAATTCCTCGATATTGTGCTCCAGCAGGAAGGCTTTCTCGACCGGCAGGTCGCGGCTGCCGTCGGGCACACCAAGGGCGAGGCGGTGGCGGTCGTAGGCGTTCGCCGGCGCGGCCGCGAAGCCGGCTTGGCCAAGGGCGTCGGCCGTGGCCTCGGCGGGGAGGATGGCGCGGAAGCCGAGGGCCGCGAGCCGGGGGTCGCAATAGGCGATGCCGCCGGCGAAGGGCTTGGCCGCGCCGGGCTCCGGAGCCAGCGCGAGGCGCTCGCCGGCCGCCGCGCCGAACAGCGCCGCGACCCGGTAGCGCGCGCTCACATCGGACAGCGTCACCTTGGCCCGCAGCTTGTAGAGACCAAGACGGCGCAGGAGGTCGGCCGCGCGGCTGCCTTCGCAATCGAGAAGAAGCATCTCCTCGCTCGCGACGATAAAGAAATCGTGCAGGAATTTCCCTTGCGGCGTCAGCAGCGTGGCGTAAATTGCGCGATCCGGCTTGACTTTGTTGATATCGTTGGAGATCAGGCCTTGAAGAAAGCGCCGGCTTTCCTCGCCGGCGACGCTGATTACCCCGCGATCGGCGAGGAGTGCGTAGGTGGCGGTATCCATCACTGACTTTTCCTTCCCGGCACAAGGGTCTTCTGCGTTTTCATTGTCCCATGAGCTAGGGCGGCGCGGGGCTAAGGGCAAGTTCCTGGCGCTCGACGGTCGGAGGGTTCACATTCTAGCCGGCCCGCTCGGGCGTTCCAACGGCCGCGGCGGGGAAAAT
>JAJYTL010000189.1 GCA_021793055.1 Pseudomonadota bacterium | reverse complement strand
CGCCTAACCGACGGTTCCTTCGCGGTTCTCGACATCAGTCCAGCGGCGACGACGGCGCTTGCCGATGCCTCGGCCGAGCTCTGCGCTTGCCTCACGCGCCTGTGCGCGGGCGGCGACCTTCGCGATCTCGAAATCGCGGCCCTCGGCTTCTGGACCGACGAGGTCACCGCCGAAGAACTCTCGGTTCCCCGCCTGCAATAGCGCTATCCCGGACAGTGCAGCGACGTTCCGGCGCGGGTGCCGTGCGGCACCTTGCGTTCAGAGCCGGATGCCGCCCCGCAGCCGCCGATATTGGGTGAGCGCGTAGGTATCGGTCATGCCGGAAACGAAATCGGTCACCTGCAGCAGGCGAAGATAGGGGGGATCGAGTTGAAGAGGCTCGGGCAGGATGCGCGCCAGCGTCCGCGCCCGCGGCGACAGCCGTCCGCCGCCCGCTTTCGCGGCCGCCACCTCTTCCACCGCGGCGACGAACGCCTCGAGCAGCGTGGTCATGATCTCGACCCCGCCGATTTCCACCTCGTAGCGGCTCCGGGTCGAAAACACGCGGCTGTCGGTCAGCACGGCGATCTCGCGGAGCGTCGCCTGGGCCGGGGTCTGCGACAGCAGGTCCTGGGTCAGGGTGCCGGCCATGATCTCGGTTTCGCGATCGAGAAAGACCTGGACCACGGCATCGGTCAGGCTGCCGATCGCGTGGCCGCGAAGATAGCTAATCCGCCGCGGCGCCTCGGCGATGCTGGCGTAGCGCGGCGGCGTGCCGCCGATCACCGCGACAAGCAGCGCCTCGGCTTCGGCGAACTGAATGCGGCCGAGCTTGTAGCCATCCTCGAGATCGACGATCTGGTAGCAGATGTCGTCCGCCGCCTCGACCAGGAAGGCCAAGGGATGGCGGCACCAGGCGCGGCTCCGATCGCCCTCGGGCAGGATGCCGTCGCGGGCGATCAGCCCGAGGGTCTCGGCGATACCGGCAAAAAGATCCTTCTCGGCCTGGAAGAAGCCGATCTTGGCGCTGGCGCAGTCCGAGGCCGTGGCCGGAGCCAGGGCCGGCGGCGGCGCGATACGCGAGGGGCGCGGATATTTGCTGAACGCGCCAAGTGTCGCGGCGGTCAGGCGCAGCCCGCCCTGATCGCGCCAGTTCTGCAGCCGGGTCAGAATGCGAAAGCCCTGCGCGTTGCCCTCGAAGCCGAGAAAATCGGCCCGTTCCGCCGCGCCAAGCGGTTCCAGAGCCCGACGGCCGCCGCCGGCATCGGCGAACCAGAAGCGAATCGTCTCCTCGCCGAAATGGCCGAACGGCGGATTACCGATGTCGTGCGCCAGCGCGGCAGCGGCGACGATATGGCCGAAATCGGCGGGCGTGGCGACGGCGCCGAGATCGGTGCGGCGCTGCATCACCACCTGGCCCACGGCGGCGCCCAAAGTGCGGCCGACGGACGATACCTCAAGCGAATGAGTGAGCCGGGTGCGGACATAGTCGCTCTCCGGCAGCGCATGGACCTGGGTCTTGTCCTGAAGCCGCCGGAAGGCCGAGGAAAAGACCACCCGATCCCAGTCCTTCTGGAAGGCGGTGCGCGCCGGGCCCTCGGCGTGGCCCTCAGCCGAGCCGTCGTCCTCGCCCGGCCGCGCCGTCGACAACAGCTTCCGCCAGTCCATCATGAGCGCCGCTCCCTCATGCCGTCGACTGTGGCCCGGGAAGGCGGACTTCCGCAAGCGCCAAGCGCTTGCTACTCTCGCCAAGGCCTTCCGGGGTTTGCATGTTTTATTTCACCACCGCGGTTTTCGTGCTGACCTACGTCGGGATGGCCTCGGGCTGGGTGCCGGGTCTCAAGCTCGACCGCACCGGCATCGCGCTTCTCGCCGCGATCGCCCTGTTCGCCCTCGGCCCCCTGCCGCGGTCGGATTTCCTCGGTGCCGTCAACTTCCCCACCCTGGCCATACTGTTCGGCCTGATGATCCTCGCCGGCCAGTTCGGTTTCGCCGGATTCTACGACTGGTGCGCCGCCCGCATCGCCGCCGCCGCCGGCCGGCCGGCGCAGTTTCTGGCGCTCACGGTGCTGATCTCGGGCCTGCTCTCGGCCCTGCTCGCCAACGACATCGTGGTTTTCGCCATCACGCCCATGCTTTGCGAGGGCTTGCGCCGACGCCGCCTCGACCCGAGGCCCTTTCTCGCCGCCCTCGCCGGCGCCGCCAATGCCGGCTCGGCCGCGACCGTGATCGGCAATCCGCAGAACATCCTGATCGGCCAGTTCGGCCGGCTCGGCTTCTGGCACTTTCTCGCCGTCTGCGGCCCGCCGGCCGTGGCCGCCCTGCTACTCACCTACGGCATCGTAGCCATCGCATGGCGGGCGACGCTGCGCCAGCCGGCGGCCGACGCCGTGCTGCCGGCCATCACGCTCGATCGCTGGCAGATGGGAAAGAGCCTGATCGCGACCCTGGCGCTGATCGCCCTGTTCAGCACCCCGGCGCCGCGCGACGTGGCGGCGCTCGCCATCGCGGCGGCGCTACTGATCAGCCGGCGCATTCCAACCCGGCAGGCGCTGGCCGCCGTCGATTGGAACCTGATCCTGCTGTTCGCCGCGCTCTTCGTCGTCAATGCAGCCTTCAGCCGCACCGGCCTTCCGGCTCTCGCCGTCGCGGCAGCCGACCGGCACGGGCTCTTGCCAGACCATTTGAGCGTACTCGCGCCGCTCTCCGCAGTTCTTTCCAATACCATCGGCAACGTGCCGGCAGTGATCCTTCTGCTCAGCCACTGGCCGCACCCGCCGCAAGGCGCGCTCTATGGCTTGGCCCTGCTTTCTACCCTGGCCGGCAATCTCTTTCTTGTCGGCTCGATCGCCAATCTGATCGTCGCCGAGCGCGCGGCGCAGAACGGCGTCAGCTTCGGCTTCGCCGATCACGCCCGGGCCGGCGTGCCGATGGCCCTGGCGTCGCTGGCCCTGGCGGCGATTTGGCTCGGTTACGGCGGCTGGCTGCCGTGGCGCTAGAGGCCACCCGCTTGACGTAGATGACCTTGCCGTCGCCCGGGCCGTAGAAGCCCGCCAGCAGCGCCGCGCGCCGGTAGGCATGGTGGGCGTAAAAGCTCCGCGTCGGGCGGTATTGCGCGCGCGAGGACGTCTCGACATAAATATCGCCGCCGCCGGCCTCGGCCACGGCGCGCTCGACACGATCGAGAATCTTCGCCCCGAGCCCCTGGCGGCGGGCGGTTTCGTGCACCGCGATCCAATAGAGATCGATGCCTGATTGGGTGCCTGCGATGGGGCCATAGCAGGCATAGCCGAGAAGCCGTCCCGCCCGTTCGGCGAAGACGAAGCGGTAGCCGCCCGCCTCGCCGCGCTGCAGCCGCTCCTCGACCAGTTCGACCGCGACCGCCTCCTCCTCGGCGGAAAAGAAGCCGCTCGATGCGACGATCTCGCGCACGGCGGCGAGATCGGTAGCGCGAGGCGCCGTGCGCCAGGCGAGCGCCTTCGAGGCGGCGACTTGGCGCGCGCCGCGCCTCGGCCGCTCGATCCCGGCCGGCACCAGACGCGAGACCAAATCGGTGAAGTCCAGCCCGGCGGCGGCGGCGGCGGCGGCGAAGCCCGCGTCCGGCGCGAGCGAGGGATTGCCGTTGACCTCGAGCACATAGGGCACGCCCGTCGTTGAGACGCGGAAATCGACCCGGGCGTAGCCTTTAAGGCCGAAAAGCCGCCAGCACGCCAGCGCCATCTGCCGCAGCCGCCGCAACAGCGCCCGATCGCGCGGCGGAAAGTCGAAGTGGCGCGGCGTGTTGCGGTAGGCGTGCGAGCGCGGCTGCCATTTCGCCGCGTAATCGACGATCTCAGGCCGGCCCGCCGGAAAGTCGACGAAACGGATTTCGGCCACCGGCAGAACCTCTGGCCCGTTCGCGCCCTCGATCAGGCTGAGGTTGAACTCGCGGCCGGCGATGAAGCGTTCGTAAAACCATACGCCGCCGAAGCGCCGTCGGCGGGCGGCGAAAGCCTTGGGCAGGTCCGCCGCGCGCGCGATGATCGACCGCCGGTCGATGCCGATCGAGGCATCTTCCGCCGCCGGTTTCAGGATCCACGGTCCCGCCCCGGGGGGCTTGGCCGGGTCCTCGGCCCAAGGCGGCGTCGGAATCCCGGCCGCCGCGAGCAGCCGCTTGCAGACGAGCTTGTTGGTGGTGAGCAGGAGCGCGTCGGCGCCGGCGCCGGTATAGGGTAAATGCAGGCCCTCAAGGACGAGCGGCGCGAGGGCGATGAACCGCCCCTCGCCTTCGACCTGCTCGACGAGATTGACCACGAAGGCCGGCCCGAGGCTCTCGATCTCGCGTCGGGCAGCGGCGAGGTCGGCGGCGAGCGGCAGGATCACCGGCCGGTAGCCGAGCGCGCTCAGCGCGGCCTCGATCGCCGACGCCTGCGCCAGGGTCTCGCGGTCGTCCGGCCGAGGCTCGGCGCCGAGCCGGCTGGTCAGGATGACGGCGATCGGCGGCGCAGCCCTGGAGCGGTCGGGCAATCGGCTGAACGAAGCGCTCAAGCCGCTTGCCCGAGCGTGCCAAGAAGCGCCCGCGCCGGCGCCGGCGCGGCTTCGGCGAGGCCGTTCCGGGCCAGGGCCGAGGCCACGATGCGGCCGATCAGCGCGTCGTAGCTCCAGCCGATGTCGCGCGCGAGGAAGACCAGATCCGAGCGCTCGGGATTGAGCCCGGCCAGGGGATTGGCCTCCATGAACAGCGGCGCGCCCGAGGCGTCGGCGCGAAGATCGACGCGGCCGCCATCGCGGCAGTCAAGGGCAATCCAGGCCGCGAGCCCGACCGCCGCCGCCCGTTCCGCCGCCGTGTCCTTGACCAGCCGGTAGGCGATGCAGCGCTCGAAATCTTCCTTATTGTCGTAGGAGTAGATACCGGGCTCGGCGCCCGGCCGGACCTCGACCTCGAGCACGCCGATGGCCCGCGCCGAGGCGCCGGTGCCGACGATCCCGACGGTGAACTCGCGCCCCGGCAGATAGGGCTCGACCAGCACCGGCTGCGCGAAGCGGCGCCACAGCATCTCGCAAAGCGGCAGCAATTGCTCCGGCCGCTCGATCCGGGACTGCGGCGTCACCCCCTTGCTCGAGCCCTCGGCGACCGGCTTGCCGAACAGCGGATAAGGGAGATCGCGGGCGGCGGCCAGGTCGGCCGGGCTCGCGATCACCGCGAAGGGCGCCGTCGGCACGCCCTGGTCGCGCGCCACGTGCTTCGCCATGCCCTTGTGCAGCGCGAGGCCCAAGACCAGCGGGTCCGAGAACGTATAGGGGATGCGGAAGGCGTCGAGCAGCGCCGGCACCTGCGACTCGCGGGCCAATCCGAACAGCCCTTCGGCGATGTTGAACACCATGTCCCAACGCTCGCCGGCGAGAAGCCGGACCATCAGCGGCTTCAAGCCGCCGATCCGGGTGACCTCGAAACCGAGGCCGGCGAGCGCACCGGCGATCCCCTCGATGGTGACGGCGCTGTCGAGTTCGGCGGTGGCCTCCTCGGGCAGCCCCTCCGCGCGGTAATCCGCGCGGAGGTCGTAGGTCAGACCGATCTTCATCGCCTTAGCCCGCCTGGACGAGCATCGCCCGATCCGCACCCAGCGCCCCTTCCGGGTCCGGGTAGCGGAAGATCTTGCCTTCGTAGTTACGCAGCAGCAGATCGATGCCATCGCGGCCGACGATGGGATCGGGGAACAGCGGGATCTTGCCGCCGCCGCCGGGCGCGTCGATGACATAGGTCGGCACCGCGTAACCCGTGGTGTGACCACGCAGACCGGCGATGATCTCTAGCCCGTTGGCGACCGAGGTGCGGAAATGAGCCGAACCGCTGATCGGATCGCATTGATAGATGTAATAAGGCTTCACCCGGCGCATGAGGAGCCCGTGCATCAGGGCCTTCATGGTGGCGATGTCGTCGTTCACGCCCTTGAGGAGCACGGTCTGGCTGCCGAGCGGAATGCCGGCGTCGGCCAGGCGGTCGCAGGCTTCCGTCACCTCCGGCGTCAGTTCGTCCGGATGGGTGAAGTGGATGCTGACCCAGACCCGGTGGCGGCGCAGCATGCGGGTGAAGTCGCGGGTGATGCGCTGCGGCAGGACCACCGGCACCTTGGAGCCCAAGCGGACGAACTCGATGTGGCGGATCTTGCGCAGCCGGGTCAAAAGCCAGTCCAGCTTGTCATCGTGAAGGGTGAAGGGGTCGCCGCCCGAAAGCAGCACGTCCCGCACCTCGGTGTGCATTTCGAGATAAGCGAGCGCCCGTTCCCATTGCTCGATGCGGAAGGTGTACTCGCCGCCCGGCTCGCCCACCATGCGGGCGCGGGTGCAGTAGCGGCAATAGGTCGAGCAGAATCCGGTGACCAGAAAGAGGACCCGGTCCGGATAGCGGTGCACGAGACCGCGCACCGCCATGTCGTGGTCCTCGCCGAGCGGATCGTCGGCTTCGCCGGGCGAGAAGGGGGCCGC
>JAJYTL010000188.1 GCA_021793055.1 Pseudomonadota bacterium | reverse complement strand
GAAGCCGCAGCCAGCCGGGCCGGCGCATCCCATTGGCACCTATGTGCCGCTGGTCGACGGGCCGGAGAAGGTTTCCGGCCGCGCCAAATACACCGCCGATTTCCTCGCGCCCGGCGCGCTCGCCGGGCGCATCTACCGCAGCCCCTATTCCCACGCCGAGATCGTCTCGCTCGACGTCTCGGCGGCCCTGGCGCTGCCGGGAGTCAAGGCGGTGGTGACCGGCGCCGATTGCGACCAGACCTTCGGCGTCCTTCCCATCGCGCGGAGCGAATATCCGCTGGCGCGCGGGCGTGTACGCTATCGCGGCGAGCCGGTCGCAGCGGTCGCCGCCATCGACGAGGCGACGGCCGAGCGGGCGCTTCGCCTGATCACGATGGAGGTGCGCGAGCTTCCCGCCTATTACACCGCGAAAACCGCGATGGCGCCCGGCGCGGTGGCGCTTCACGGCCACCGCGCCGGCAATATCGAGCGCGATGTCTTCTTCGAAATCGGCGATCTCACGGCCGGCTTCGCGGAAGCCGATCTGGTGTGCGAGGCGACCTACAACTGCCCGGAAATCTGCCAGACGCAGATGGAGATGCACGCCGCGCTCGCCGAATACGATCCACTGCGCGGGCGCATGACCGTCCATGCCAGCACCCAGGTTCCCTATTACGTTCATCTCATGCTGGCGCGCACGCTCGGCATGGACATGTCGCAGATCCGCGTCGTCAAGCCGCATGTCGGCGGCGGCTTCGGCGCCCGTACCGAAACCCTGAACGTCGAGTTGATCGCGGCGCTCTTGGCGCGCAAGGCGGGCGGCAGCGTCCGTATCGTGGTCAATCGCGAGGAAACCTTCATCACCCATCGCGGCCGACCCGAAACCGACGTGCGGCTCAAGCTCGGCATGCGTAAGGACGGCCGCATCACCGCGGTGGAGTGCGAGGCCCATCAGCGCGGCGGCGCCCACAGCGGCTATGGCATCGTCACGATCCTCTATGCCGGGTCGATGCTCTATGCGATCTACGATCTGCATAACGTGAAATACATCGGCGCCCGCGTCCTGACCAACACGCCGCCCTGCGGCGCCATGCGCGGCCACGGCACGGTCGACGTGCGCTTCGCCTTCGAAAGTCTGCTGGATCAGATGGCAGGCGAACTCGGCCTCGATCCCTTCGCGGTGCGCCGGGCCAATTACCTCACCGCACCGACGATGACCGACAACGACCTCATGGTGAACAGCTACGGCCTGCCGGAATGCGTTGACTGGGTCGAGACGGCGAGCGGTTGGCGCCAGCGCAAGGGTAAGATGGGCCGCGGCAAAGGTCTCGGCATGGCCTGCTCACATTATATCAGCGGCGCCTCCAAGCCGGTGAACTGGACCGGCGAGCCGCACGCGACGATCAAGCTCAAGCTCGACTTCGACGGTTCGGTGGTGGCGCTCACCGGCGCCGCCGATATCGGCCAGGGCTCATCCACGATGGTGGCGCAGAGCGTCGCCGAGGTGCTCGGCCTTGATCTGTCGCGCATTCGCGTCGTTGCCGGCGACAGCGACGTGGTGCCGAAAGACAACGGCTCCTATTCGTCCCGCGTCACCTTCCTGGTCGGGAACGCGGCGGTCGACGCGGCGGAGAAGCTGAAACGCATCCTTCTCGAGGCTGCCGCCCGCCGTCTCGACGTCGCGCCCGACGACGTCGAATGTCTCGGCGAAATCTATCGTGCCGGTGCCCAGGACCGCGGCCTACGCTTCGAGGAAGTGGTGACCGAAGCCTTGAAGGACAGCGGCCCGATCACCGCGACCGGCGTCTATTCCACCATCCCGCAATCGCACGGCGGCAAGAAGTACCGCGGCGCCGCGATCGGCGGCACCATGGGCTATAGCTATTCCGCCCAGGTGGTCGAGGTCACGGTGGACGAGGAGACCGGCGTCGTCACCGTCGACAAGGTCTGGGTCGCGCACGATTGCGGCCGCGCCCTCAACCGCCTTGCGGTCGAGGGCCAGATCGAAGGCTCGGTGTGGATGGGGCTCGGCCAGGCGATGAGCGAGGAAACCGCCTATTACGAGGGCCTGCTACTCACCGCCAACATGCTAGACTACCGCGTGCCGACGATCCAGGACTCGCCGCCGATCGAGGTCGGCATCGTCGAGAGCATCGATCCGCATGGGCCCTTCGGCGCCAAGGAAGCGGGCGAAGGATCTCTCGCCGCCTTTCTGCCGGCGCTCACCAACGCCGTCGCCGACGCGATCGGCATCCGCTTCGACGATCTGCCGATCACCCCCGACCGTGTCTTCGCCGCGATCGAAAAGCACCGCCGCGACGGGACGGCGAAGACGCCAACGGAAAAGGCGCAAGCCGCGGGGGACCGATAATGTACCCGCTCCCCGAATTTGAGTTGCTGCGCCCGACCACGATCGACGAGGTTCTGGCGGCGCGCGCCCGGCATCCGGACAGCCGGTTGCTCGGCGGCGGCACCGACCTTCTGGTCAATATCCGCCGCGGCATCGAGGCGCCGGCGGTGCTGATCGCGGTCGCCGACGTGGCGGAACTGCACGCGATCGAAGCCACGGCTGGGGAAATTTCCATCGGTGCCGCGGCGACACTGGCCGATCTTGCGGCACATGATGGCGTCAGGGCGCATTATCCGGTCGTCGCCGAGGCGGCAGAACAGGTCGCCGGGCCGACCCAGCGCGTCATGGCCACCGTCGGCGGTAACCTTTGCCTCGACACGCGCTGCATCTATTACAACCAAAGCGAATGGTGGCGCGGCGCCAACCGGCATTGCCTGAAGACCACGGGCGAGATGTGCCATGTCGCGCCAAAAAGCCGCGGCGTCTGCTTCGCCACCTTCAGTGGCGACCTGGCGCCGGCCCTGCTCGTTCTCGACGCCGAAGCGACGCTGCTCGGTCCCGACGGCTTACGGCGGATTCCGCTGGCCGATCTCTATACCGGCTACGCGCGCCAGGACGGCTCGACCGGCGATGGTAAGAATTATCTTTCGCTTCGCCCGGGCGAGTTCGTCGCCAAGGTCGCGGCGCGGAACCCGCGCGGTCTCCGCTCCGCCTATCGCAAGATCCGCGTCCGCCGCTCGATCGAATATCCGGTGGCGGGGGTCGCAGTGGCGCTGCGGCGGGACGGCGATGCGCTCGCCGATCTTCGCGTCGCCTTCACAGGCACCAACCCCCGTCCCGTCCGGCTTGAAGGCACCGACGCGCTTTGCGGCGGTCCGCTCACCGAGGATATCTGCCAAAAGCTCGACGATCTGGTGCGCGATCAGATCATGGCGATGAAGACGACCTTCACCCCCGGGCATTATCGCCGACGTGTCGCCGGCGTGCTGGCACGGCGGCTCACGACAGAGCTTTTCGCCGGCTGAGACGCGCGTTAGCCCTCGGCCATGTCGGGCTCGCCCGAGGCCGCGAGGATCGCGGCGCGGGCGCGGTCGCGCAGGCGCACCGCTGCCGCGAAATCGGCGCCATCGGGTGGGATCGGCGCGCCGATCCGGATCGAGATCGCGCCGCGACGCGGGAACCACTGACCGCCGCGCAGGATCGACCGCGTTCCGCGCAAGGTTACCGGCAACACCGGAATCCGTTGGCGCGCCGCAGTGACGAAGGCGCCGAGCCGGAAGGGTAAGAGCCCGGGCGCCCGCGTCAAGGTGCCTTCCGGAAAGAACACCAGGACCCGCCCCGCCGCCGCGGCGCGAAGCGCCTCCTCGGCGCCCTCGATACCGCCTTCGGCATCGGCGCGCTCGACGAAAAGCGCGCCGAGGGCCTTGAGAAAGTGGCCGGCGAAGACCTGCGGCTCCAGTTCCTTCTTGGCGATAAAGACAGGCGTGCCCGGAAGCGCGGCGGCAAGCACCAAGCCGTCGAGATAGCTCGCATGGTTGGCGACGACGATAGCGGGCTTCGCTGTCGCGGTGCCGCTCACGTCAAGCCCGATCCCCATCAAGCGGAATGCCAGGCGCGCGCCGCGAGCGAGCATTCGCCAGCGCCAGCCGAGACGCGGCAACGCCAGGGCCATGGGCCAGAGCACGATGCCGAACGCCACCACCACGCTCCACCACCAGGCGGCATAGCAAAGCGCGCCCGCCATGCGGCCGAGGCGGCGGGCCTGCGGCGCGAGCCCGGCCAGCGTAAGACGCAGAATCTGGCGCCAAAGGGCTTGCGGCTTCTGCGTCAAGCGGCCCTGCTCGAAGAGCGCGCGAGCGGCGGCGCGGCGGAGTTTGCCGCTTGAGGTCTTAGGCACTGTGCGGGGCGGCACGAGAACGATCTCCTCCGGCGGCGCTTCAAGAAGAGGCGCCGCGCGCGCCGCGATGGCGGCACGCAAGGCAGCAAGGCTGGCGGCGTCGCGGTCTCGGGTTTCGGCGAGGACGACGACGCGCTCGGTGCCGGCACGCCGGTCCGGGCTGCCAAAAACCGCGACGCAGCCCCTGCGCACGCCCGCGATATCGCCGATCGCAGCCTCGATCTCCTCGGGGTAGATGTGGCGCCCGGCCCGGATGATGATGTCCTTCGAGCGCCCGGTGATGAAGACGTCGCCACCTGCGACATAGGCGAGGTCGCCGCTGTTCAACCAATCGCCGTCGAACAATTCCCGCGTCTTGGCTGGATTGTTGAAATAGCCGGCCGTCGCCGAAGGACCGCGGAATTGCAACCGCCCCTCCCGGCGTTCGCCGAGTTCGCCGGTGGCGTCGACGACGCGGACCTCGTGGCCCGCCAATGGCCGGCCGCAGGCGACGACTTCGAGCACGTCGCGCTCGCCCGCCGCCGGCCGCGCATCGCCGTGCCGCGCCAGCGCGTCGCGCGCGATGCGATCGATGACCGGTTCGCGGCCGAGCGGCGGAAAGGCGAGGCCGACGGCGTTCTCGGCCAGGCCATAGACCGGCGCCATGGCCTCGGGCCGGAAACCGTATTTGGCGAAACGCGCGGCGAAGCGGCGGAGCGTATCGGGGCCGACCGCCTCGGAGCCGTTCGCCACCATCCGCAGCGAGCCGAGATCGAGGCCCACGATGGCGGCATCGTCGATCTTGCGGAGGCAAAGCTCGAAGGCGAAATTCGGCGCCGCGGAAAGCGTGCCGCGGTGGCGATGGATCGCCCACAGCCATTGCTCGGGACGGACGAGAAAGGTCAAGGGCGACATGACCACCAGCGGCGCCGCGAAATAGAGGCTGCCGAGCCAAGCCCCGATCAACCCCATATCGTGATAGAGCGGCAGCCAGCTGACAAAGATATCCTCCGGCCCGGCTGCCATCGCCTGGCCCATGGCGCGGATATTGGCGAGCAGGTTCGCGTGGCTGAGGGCGACGCCCTTGGGATCGCCGGTGCTGCCGGAGGTGTATTGAATGAGGGCGAGACGTTCGGCCCCTCCCTTGCTCGCCACCTTGTCCGCCCCGGCGCTCGCCCGGCTGAGCGCCGCGACCCCGACCACCGCGCGCAGGCTTTCGACCTGGAGCTTGAGAAAGCGCGCGACCGCCGGCATTTCCGCCGCCGCGACGAGAAGCACGGCACCGGCATTACGGAGAATGCCGGCTTGGCGCTTGAGATGCTCCTCGAGCTGCGCCGGGCGGGCCGGCGGATAGATCGGTACCGGCACGCCGCCGGCGTAAAGGATGCCGAAGAAAGCGGCGAAGAAATCCTCGCCCGTTGGCAGCATGATCGCCACCCGCTCGCCGGGCAGCAGCCCCGCTTGGCGCAAACCGTTGCCGACCGCGCGCGCGCGCGCCGCAAGCCCGGCATAGGTCACGCTGGTCTCGGTGCCATCGCCCCGCCAGTACACGATATGGACGCGCTCGCCATGATGCGCCACATGCCAGTCCAGCACCGCGGTCAAGGTCGCGGCATCGACCGGCGCGGACGCCGCAGCCGTGCGCGCGACGACATGGCGGACGGCCGCGTCGAAGGCCCCCGGCGCCGCCTTGGCATCGCCGAGCGCGACCAGAAGATCGCGCAACGTCTCCGCGTCGCCCAAGAGGCGCTCCGGCAGATGCCGCGAAAACGCGCGCTCGACCCGCAGCAGAAGCTCCGCCCGCGACAGGCTGTCGAACCCCCACTCCCGCTCAAGCGCGCTATCGAGCCCAGCCTGGCCAAGGTTGCGGCCTTGGGGATGAAGCTCGCGCTGCAGATCGCGGGCGATCGAAATCAGGCCGGCCGTGATGGCCGCCTTCGACGGCGGCGCGCCGGTCTTCCTCGCTTCGCCGTTGTCGTTGCTGTTGTCGTTGGGCGCCATATTCTTGGTCCGGGGTGGCGCCACGGAACGCCGGCCGACGCCACCGCTTGCCGCGACTCTGGCCCCGCACGGCCCGAGGGCCATGACATGGATCAAGCCCACGCGCCCTTGAGGCTCAGCCCTTGATGCAGATGATCGGCGCGAGCTTCGCCACCTTGCGCGCGAGCCCCGCCGCGTGCGCGGCTTCGACCACCGCCTCGATATCCTTGTAGGCGCCGTGGGCGTCTTGGGGGCCACCG
>JAJYTL010000187.1 GCA_021793055.1 Pseudomonadota bacterium | reverse complement strand
TCTCCTTCGCCCAATTCATCGCCGGCGAAAGCGGCGCCGCCGTGGTCCAGGCCTATCGCGACAATTTCCGCCCCTCGGCCTTCGCGCCCGGGCCCAAGGCCAATATGGCGATCTCGGTGGTCGTCGCCGACAGCGAAGCGGCAGCCAAGCGGCTCGCCAAAAGCCGCGAGCTTTGGCTGCTCCAGGCCGCGACCGGGCAACGCGGCACCTTTCCGAGCCCGGAGGAAGCCGAAGCCTATCCCTATAGCGAACGCGAACGTGCCTTCATCCACGCCAACCGCAATCGCTCGGTGGTCGGCGATCCGGAGCAGGTGAAGGCAAGGCTGCTCACGCTCGCGACGGAATATGGTGTCGACGAGATCGTGGCGGTGACGATCTGCCACGACTACGCCGCCCGTCTGCGTTCCTACGAGCTGCTGGCCGAGGTCTTCGGGCTCGCACGCGCGCCCGAGCCGGCGGCGACGGTGCCTTGATGCCGCCTTGCCGAAAGCCGACCCTGCCACGACTTTCGTGGCTTACCCTTCTCTCCCCGCCCTGGCAGCGCTAGATTAAGGAAAAACACGGCCCGATCGGCCATTTCGTCGAGGAAACCCGCTGATGCCTGCATATCGTTCCCGCACCTCCACCCATGGCCGCAATATGGCCGGCGCCCGCGGCCTGTGGCGCGCCACCGGCATGACCGACGGCGACTTCGGCAAGCCGATCATCGCCATCGCCAATTCCTTCACCCAGTTCGTGCCCGGCCACGTCCACCTCAAGGACCTCGGCCAGATGGTCGCGCGCGAGATCGAGGAATCGGGCGGCGTCGCCAAGGAATTCAACACCATCGCGGTCGACGATGGCATCGCCATGGGGCATGGCGGCATGCTCTACAGCCTGCCCTCGCGCGAGCTCATCGCCGATGCCGTGGAATACATGGTCAACGCCCATTGCGCCGACGCGCTGGTCTGCATTTCGAATTGCGACAAGATCACCCCCGGGATGCTGATGGCGGCGCTGCGCCTCAACATCCCGACGGTGTTCGTCTCGGGCGGGCCGATGGAAGCCGGCAAGGTGATCGACCACGGCCGCTCAAAGGCGGTCGATCTCATCACCGCCATGGTCGCGGCCGCCGATCCCAACGTCTCCGACGCGGCGGCGATGGAGATGGAACGCTCGGCCTGTCCGACCTGCGGCTCCTGCTCCGGCATGTTCACCGCCAATTCGATGAACTGCCTGACCGAGGCGCTCGGCCTGGCGCTGCCCGGCAACGGCACCATCGTCGCGACCCATGCCGACCGTCGCGAGCTCTTCCTCGAGGCGGGGCGGCTCGCGGTGGCGCTCGCCAAACGCTACTACGAACAGGACGACGCCAGAGTGCTGCCGCGCGCGATCGCCAATTTCAAAGCCTTCGAGAACGCCATGTCGCTCGACATCGCCATGGGCGGCTCGACCAACACCGTGCTTCACCTTCTCGCCGCGGCAGAGGAAGCGGAGCTCAATTTCACCATGGCCGATATCGACCGCCTCAGCCGCCGCGTGCCGAACCTATGCAAGGTCTCGCCCTCGGTGCCGGATGTGCACGTGGAGGACGTCCACCGCGCCGGCGGCATCATGGGCATCCTGGGCGAACTGGATCGCGCCGGCCTCATCCATCGCGAGACGACGACCGTGCATTCGCCAAGCCTTGGCGCGGCCCTCGACCGCTGGGACGTGGCGGCAAGCCGCGATCCCGATGTCGTCAAGTTCTACAAGGCTGCGCCGGGCGGCGTCCGCACCACGGAGGCTTTCAGCCAGGCCAAGCGCTGGGAGAACCTCGACCTCGACCGCGCCAAGGGCGTGATTCGCGACATCGCGCATGCCTTCAGCAAGGACGGCGGCCTGGCCGTCCTCTACGGCAATATCGCCGAGGACGGCGCGATCGTGAAAACCGCGGGCGTCGATGCCTCGATCCTCGTCTTCGCCGGCCCGGCCCGCATCTTCGAGAGCCAGGAGGCCGCCGTCGACGCGATCTTGGGCGATCGCATCAAGGCCGGCGACGTGGTGCTGATCCGCTACGAAGGCCCGAAGGGCGGACCCGGCATGCAGGAGATGCTCTATCCGACGAGCTATCTGAAATCGAAAGGGCTCGGCAAGGTCTGCGCCCTGGTCACCGACGGCCGCTTTTCCGGCGGCACCGCCGGACTGTCCATCGGCCATGTCTCTCCCGAGGCGGCGGAGTGCGGCGCCATCGGCCTGATCGAGGAAGGCGACCGCATCGAAATCGACATTCCGGCGCGCAAGCTCAACGTCGCCGTCCCCGAGGCCGGACTGGCCGCGCGGCGCGAGCGCATGGCGGCGAAAGGCGACAAGGCTTGGCGGCCCAAGGCCCGCGACCGCGTGGTATCGCAGGCGCTCCAGGCCTACGCGGCCCTCACCACCAGCGCGGCACGCGGCGCCGTTCGCGATGTCGGGCAACTCAAGCACCAGAAATAACTATTTTATAAGAATGGTCTTTTAGCGGCCGAGGCGACCGAGGCAAAGGCTCGCCGCCGCCGCGACGATGGCGTCGGTATCGAGACCGTGGTGGGCGTAAAGATCCGGAATGTCGCCGGACTGCCCGAAGCGGTCGACGCCGAGCGGATGAATACGCCGGCCGCAGGCCGAGCCGAGCCAAGACAGGGTCGCCGGGTGGCCGTCGAGCACCGTGACGAGCGCGCCGTCGCGGGCGAGCGGCGCCAGCAGCCGTTCGACATGGGCCTGCGCCGGCTCCCCGCGCCGGCGCCGACGAAGCGCGTCGCGCCAATCGCCATGCAGCCGGTCGGGCGAGGTCACGGCGAGAAGCCCGAGACCCGGGATGTCCTCGGCGAGCGCGGCATGCGCCGCCAAAGCCTCGGGCGCGACAGCACCGCTATAAGCAATGGCAAGCTCGGCCCCCACAGTCGGCGGAATCTGCCAATAGGCGCCGGCGAGAAGATCGCCGGTCTCCGCAGGCGATAGCTCGCGCCGCGGCTGCGCCAAGGGCCGGGTCGAGAGCCGGAGATAGACCGAGCCGCCATCCTCCGCCTGCAAATGGCGAAAAGCGAATTCCATGATGCGCGCAAGCTCATCGACGAAGGCGGGCTCGAATGCCATGAGCCGGTCCTGGCCGAGGCCGATCAAGGGCGTCAGGATCGACTGATGCGCGCCGCCCTCGGGCGCCAGGGTAATGCCGGACGGCGTCGCCACGAGAAGAAATCGCGAATCCTGGTAGCAGCCGTAGTTCAAGGCGTCGAGCCCGCGCATGATGAAGGGATCGTAGAGCGTGCCGACCGGAAACAGGCGCGCACCAAAGAGCGGCGCCGCAAGGCCGAGCGCGGCGAGGAGCAGGAAAAGGTTGCTTTCGGCGATGCCGAGCTCGAAATGCTGACCCTTGGGCGAGACTTCCCATTTCAGCATCGAGACGACCTTGAGCTTGCGGAACATATCGTCCGCCGCCTCGCGGTCGAAGATGCCGCGCTGGTTGACCCAGCCGCCGAGACTGGTCGAGACCGTCACATCGGGCGAGGCGGTGACGATGCGCCCGGCGAGCGCGCTGTCGCCGCGGCCGAGCTCGTTCATGATCCAGCCGAAGCCTTCCTGGGTTGAAATCTCAGCCTTCGGCGGGAGCGGCAGCCGTTCCGGCACCGCGACCGCAGAGGGCGTGAACCGGCGTGGCGCCGCGGTCGCGAACGGCACTTTGGCGAGAAAGCCCTTGAGCCGCGCCTCCGGCACGTCGAGGCCGGCGAAAGGCTCCCACTCCCGGCCCTCGGGAACGCCGAGAGCGGCGCGGAATTCGGCCATCTGCGTGGGCGTGATCAAGCCGGCGTGGTTGTCCTTGTGGCCGGCAAAAGACAGCCCGTGCCCCTTGACCGTATAGGCGATGAAGCAGTGCGGCACGTCGTCTTGCGCCGCCTGAAAGGCCGCGAGCACGGTTTCGAGGTCGTGGCCGGCGAGATTGGTCATCAGCGCCTGCAAACCCTCGTCGTCGTAATCGTCGAGCAGCGCCCGGATTCCGGAAACGCCGCCGAGGTCGCGGTGCAGTTCCTCGCGCCAGGCGCGGCCGCCCTTGAAGGTGAGCGCGGAATAGATCGAGTTCGGGCAGTCGTCGATCCAGCGCTGCAACACGTCGCCGCCGGGCTTGCGGAACGCCGCTTCCAGCAGGCGGCCGTATTTCAAGGTGTGGACGCGAAAGCCGGTGGTCGCGAAAATATCCTCGAAGCGGCCGAACAGCCGATCCGGCACCACCGCGTCCAAGCTCTGGCGGTTGTAATCGACGATCCACCAGAGATTGCGCGCCTTATGTTTCCAGCCCTCCAGCATGGCCTCGAAGACATTGCCTTCGTCGAGCTCGGCATCGCCGAGCAGCGCTACCATGCGCCCAAGCGGCCGACCTTCGGGCAAGAGCCCCTTGGCCGCGAGATAGTCCTGCGTCAGCGCGGCGAACAGCGTCTCGGCGACGCCGAGGCCGACCGAACCGGTGGAGAAATCGACATCGTCCTTGTCCTTGGTGCGCGAGGGGTAGGATTGGGCACCGCCGAAGGCCCGGAAATTCTCCAACTCCGCCAGGCTCTGCCGGCCGAGTAGATACTGGATGGCGTGAAACACCGGGCTCGCGTGCGGCTTCACGGCCACCCGGTCCTCAGGCCGCAGCACGGCGAAATAAAGCGCCGTCATCAAGGTCGCGAGCGACGCCGAGGAGGCTTGGTGGCCGCCAACCTTCAGCCCGTCGCGGTTCGGGCGGAGGTGGTTGGCGTTATGAATCATCCAGGTCGAGAGCCAGAGCACCTTGCGCTCCAGCGCCTTGAGGCAGGCAAGCTCGTCCAGCGGCAGGACAGCAGGCGCCGGCCCCACCGCAAGAGCCGGAAACGGAACGCTTTCACGCGCCTCGGACCGCGACATGCCGGCCTCCCTGTCAAGGCTAAGGAATCGAGCTTAGCATCGCGTGACGACCCCGTCTCGCCTCCATGCCGGACCGCCCGTTGACGTAGATCAAGAGGCGCGCCGACGGGGCGCGTAGCCTGTCTTTTCGCGCCGCAGCCGCCATCTTGCGCGTGACGCGGATGGCGACAGGCCTAGCCAGAGATGCCGCGCGGCCCGCGTCGCGAAATGGAGTTGTCCATGTTCGAACGGCACGCCAAAGACGGCGGGACATCGAAAGCCGGCCTGTCAAACCTGTCCCGCCGCTCATTCCTGCGCGGCAGCGGTCTCGTCGCTGCCGGCAGCGCCTTGGTCGATCCCGCGCGCCTCGCTGGCGGCGCCAGGGCGGCGGCGGCGCCGGCGGTCCTCGGTCCGGGCGCCGTGCCGGTTGCGCTCAACGTCAACGGCAATGCCCACCGGCTTCATCTCGAACCGCGCATGACTCTAGCAGAGGTTCTGCGCGGCCCGCTGAACCTGCACGGCACCAAGATCGCCTGTAATCGTGGCGCCTGCTCCGCCTGCACCGTCTGGCTCGACGGGGCGCCGGTTTGCGCTTGCATGACCTTGGCAATCGACGTCGGCGCCCGCGCGGTCACCACCATCGAGGGTTTGGCTACCGGTGACACGCTGCACCCCGTGCAGGCCGCCTTCATCGAACACGATGCAATGCAATGCGGCTTCTGCACCCCAGGGCTGGTGATGAGCGCGGCGGCCCTCATCGCGCGCCAGCCCGACCCCAGCCTGGACGACGTGAAGACCGCGGTCAGCGGCCATCTCTGCCGCTGCGCGAGCTATCCCAAAGTCTTTGCGGCGACCCTTGCCGCCGCCAAACGGCGGGGCTGACCATGGCCAGCGAGAAGCCCCGCCGCGAAACCTTTCCTTTCGGCATTGCCGGCGTCGACCTTGCCACCGTCGCGCGCCAAGTGCCGGCCGAGGAGCCGCCGCCCCTGCCGCCCAATGCCGCGCTTCGGATCATCGGCAAGCCCGTACCTCGCCTCGAC
Organism: Pseudomonadota bacterium; assembly: GCA_021793055.1. Taxonomy (GTDB): domain Bacteria; phylum Pseudomonadota; class Alphaproteobacteria; order Ferrovibrionales; family Ferrovibrionaceae; genus JAJYTL01. The sequence continues at coordinate 551 of JAJYTL010000187.1, read as the reverse complement.
GCGCGGGCCAAGGTCACGGGAAGCGCCCGCTTCACCGTCGACGTCAAGCTGCCCGGCATTCTGGAGGCGCGCATCCTGCGCTCGCCCTATCCGCACGCCCGCATTCTTGCGATCGACACCGGCGCGGCCAAGCGCCACCCGGAGGTCCGCGCCATCCATGTCTTCGGCCAGGACAGCGGCGAGGCGCGACGGCGTGACGGCGCGGCGAAACCCGACACGCGCACCGTGCTCTATGCCGGGGTCGCCATCGTCGCCGTGGCGGCGACAAGCCGGGCCGCGGCCGAGGCGGCGCTGCGGCGAATCGTGGTCACCTACCAGCCCCTGCCCTTCGTCGTCGACATGGAAGCGGCGCGCAAGCCGGGCGCGCCGTTGGTCTTCGTCGGCGCCGTCGATCAGGCGGAAACCGGCGGCGGCGGCGGCGCGGCGGCCGGCCTTGCGCAGTCCGGCAACGTGCGCGGCCCGCAGACGGAGAGCGCCTTCGGTGGCACCCGCGGCGATATCGACCGCGGCTTCCAGGAGGCCGAGATCGTCGTCGCCGGCGAGTACCGCAC
>JAJYTL010000186.1 GCA_021793055.1 Pseudomonadota bacterium | reverse complement strand
GGCGGCGCGGCGCCCGCACAAGGCGGGCGCCGCGCCGAGGCTCGGGGCAGCCGGCACGAGACAGAGAGGTGGCAGTCGCGGGGACAGCCTCAGGCAAGACAAAGACCCTGTCGCGTATGCTGCGGGTCAGCCCGGAAGATGAGGCGCGACGGCCAGCAGGAAAATGGAGAGGCCGAACAGCAGGCCGACGAGAAAACCGCCGGCGGCCCAAAGGTAGCGCGCGGCGCGGGCACGCCGCAGCGCTTCGCGGCGTGGCGTCATGACCTGCAGGTCATGCACGAGCGCGTCGATTTTCGTCGCCAGACCGGGAACCGAGCGGTCGAGCTGGGTCTGGGTCTGCAGCGCCGCGTCGCGCGCGGCCTCGGCAGCGGCACCGGCGGCTTGTGCCGCCGCGGCGGCGTTCTGTATCGCCGCGACCAGCAGCGCTGCCGGGTCGGCTTCCTCCGCGATGGCGCTCATCGCTGTTCGGTGAAAGGCATGGGTTCGTTCCTGTTGTGATGGAACACGATAACGCAACCAGGGGCGGCTCAGCCGTGGGTTCGCTGGGCGAGGGTGGCGAACATAAGGAGAAGGAAGGTGCCGACCGACAGGCCGACGAAAAGCCCCGTGAGGCCCCAGCCATAGCGGTCGAGGCTTCATGTCTGGATGGACCAGTCGTCCTCGCCCGCCTTTCCCGCCCTGCGGACGGCGCTCGGCTGCGGCCTCCAGAAGGCTCCTTGGCCTCTCTTCACAGCCAAGGAAGCAAAGAGGCATTGACGAAAGAAGGCCCTTTTTGTAGTTATGTTTATACATAATCGGCTTGCCTCTGCAAACAGGAGTTCCTCCATGACCATCACCACCCTATCCAGCCGGGAGTTCAATCAGGACACCAGCCGCGCCAAGAAAGCCGCTTCCGAAGGGCCGGTGTTTATCACCGACCGGGGCAAACCCGCCCATGTCCTGCTCAGCATTGAGGAATACCTGCGCATCACCGGCAAGCGCCGGAGCATCGCGGATGCCTTGGGATGGCCGGCTGGTGTTGAAGATATCGAAATTGAATTTCCGCGCTCCCGCGAACTCGCCCGTTCTGTCGATTTTTCCTGATGTTTTTACTCGACACCAATGTCGTTTCCGAGCTGCGAAAAGCCAGGACTGGAAAAGCTCATCCCAATGTCGCCACTTGGGCCCAAACGGTCCAGGAAGGTAGCCTTTTCCTCTCGGCTATCGTCGTCCAGGAGCTGGAAATTGGCGTTTTGCAGCTAGAACGGAAAGACCCCGCTCAAGGCGCAATCTTGCGTAGCTGGCTGGATGAGTATGTCTTACCGACCTTCGCCGACCGCGTTCTGCCGGTTGATACTGCCGTTGCCCGATGCAGCGCGCGCTTGCATGTGCCAGACCCCCAGCCCTACCGGGACGGGCTTATCGCGGCGACGGCCCTTGTCCATGGCATGACGGTCGTGACCCACAACATCGCCGACTTCGAGGCAACTGGCGTGCCGCTTTTGAACCCGTGGGGCACTCATTGATAATCCACTCTATGAGTCTGCCGAAGAGAAATCAGAGCGGGGTTGAGACGGAAATCAGTTACCAATTTTATCTGGCTCAGGTGGTTGGCTTTCCGCGGTCCCGGTCGGCGCATTTGCGCCGTTTCTTGCGCCGAGCAGATCGGCGAAGATGGCTTTATCCTCATCGCGTGTAAGGGATTTCGGGAGCTCGCGCCTAAGCCAGTCGGCAAGGGGTTTCGGGAACTCGCCATCGCCGCTGTGTTCAAGGTGATGGAGCACCAGAGAACCGATCAGGATCTTACGCCTGGTGTTCTTGGCGCGATCCTGTTTTGCCATTCGCGCCTTCAGCGTCTTGGCGCGGGCTTCGAGCTGAGCGATCTTCTCTTTGAGCGGCAGCCTGGCCATGACCCAATTACCCTCTTTGCCGGTTTATTTCAACACGATACCAATATCCGATTGCACGTCAAATTTATTCCTCTCAATAACTAAATCATACGCTAAAAATTATGCGCTTTAAGATAGCCCCTTAGGTTTAAGGGGCCCCTTAGGTTTAAGGGCGCACTTACGAGTTGCTACGCAACTCAGTGCTTGGTAGTAAGATCGTACCATGGCAATCTATCACCTGAGCATGAAGCCTATTTCACGGGCCTCCGGGCGTAGCTCGGTTGCCGCCATGGCCTATCGGGCGGCTGAGAAGTTGCAAAACCAACGCGACGGCCTGGTGCATGATTTCAGTCGGCGCTCCGGCGTCGAGCACGCCGAGATCGCATTGCCGGAAGGCGTGGATGCCGAGTGGGCCAAGGACCGTTCGGCCTTATGGAATGCCGCCGAGGCTTCCGAGAAGCGCAAGGATGCGCGTGTCGCCCGTGAAATCGAGGTTGCCCTGCCGCATGAGCTGTCATCCGAGCAGCGGCTTGAGCTGACGCGGAAGTTCGCCCAAGGCCTCGCCGATCGGTATGGCGTGGCGGTCGATTTCGCGATCCACAGCCCGCATGGCGATACCGACATTCGCAACCACCACGCGCACATCGTGATGACGACGCGGAAGGTTGGCCCGGAAGGCCTTGGTGAAAAATCTGACTTAGAATTGGAGAACAAGAAGCTGGCGGCGTTTGGCCTGCCGACGACACATGAGCAATTGCGGGACATCCGCGTCGGCTGGGAAGAACGGACGAACGAGCATCTGGCGCGCGCCGGGCTGGAAATCCGGATCGACCATCGCTCGCATCAGGAGTGCGGGCTCGAGATCGAGCCAACGCAGCACATGGGGGTCCATGCCACGCAGATGGAGCGGCGGGGCAAGGCGGTATCGCGGGTTCGGGTCGATGAGGAAGCGGCGGAGCACAACGCCGCGTTGATCCGCGAGAAGCCGGAACAGGTTTTGACGCTCATCACCAACGAAAAGAGCGTGTTCGACTTTCACGACGTGGCGCGCGCGCTGCACCGCTATATCGGTGACGCCGATGCGTTCCAGGCGGCTTTCGCGAAGGCGATGGCGTCGCCAGCTCTGATGGCGTTGCAGGCTGAGCGGCGCGATGAGGGGGGGCGTACGATCGAGCAGGCGCGTTATTCGACGCGGGAAATGGTTGGCATCGAGCGCGATATGGCGGTCAGCGCCGATCGCATGGTCGCCGGGCGCGGGTTTGGCGTCGCCAGCGGGCACGTGGCGGCGGCCATCGGCGCGCGGCCCTTCCTCGCCGACGAACAGCGGGCGGCCATTGCGCACGTCACCGGGCCGGAGCGCATCGCCTCCGTGGTGGGTCTCGCCGGAGCAGGTAAGAGCACGATGCTCGCGGCGGCGCGGGGGGCCTGGGAGGCACAGGGTTTCAGGGTGCATGGGGCGGCGCTGGCGGGCAAGGCGGCGGAGGGGCTGGAGGAATCCTCCGGCATCGTCTCGCGCACACTGGCGTCCTGGGAGCGGAGCTGGGAGCGCGGGTTCGATACGCTTGGCCCGGGCGATGTCTTCGTGATCGACGAGGCGGGCATGGTCGGCTCGAAGCAGCTCTCGAAGTTCGTCACCGCGGTGGAGCGGGCGGGGGCGAAAATCGTGCTGGTCGGTGACCCGGAGCAATTGCAGCCGATCGGAGCTGGGGCGGCGTTCCGGGCCATTACCGAGCGGGTTGGGTTTGTCGAATTGGAAGGGATACGGCGGCAAGGCGAGGCCTGGCAGCGGGCGGCATCGGTGGATTTCGGCCGGTACCGCACGGCCGAGGGGCTGGCCGCCTATGCCGAGCGGGGCGCGGTGCGGCTGGAAGAAACCGGCGCGCACGCGCGGGACGCGATCGTGCGGGACGTGGCGGCGGACATGGAGGCGCGTCCGGATGGCTCGCGCCTGGTGCTGGCGCATCGGAATGCGGACGTGCGGAAGCTCAACGAGGCGATCCGAGCCGTTCGGCGCGAGCGGGGCGAGCTGGCGGACGAGCGGGTTTACCGGACGACCGAGGGCGAGCGCGCCTTTGCGCCAGGCGACCGGCTGCTGTTCCGTGAGAACAACCGGGAACTGGGCGTCAAGAACGGGATGCTGGCGACCGTGGAGCGGACGCACGGCGTCGGCGAGGCCGAGGGCGACCGCCTTGTGGTGCGACTGGATTCTCCCGAGGGGCCGGGCCAGGGGCGGGTGGTGTCGGTTTCCATGGCCGATTACGCGGCGGTGGACCACGGCTATGCCACCACCATTCACAAGGCCCAGGGCGCGACCGTGGATCGGGCGTATGTGCTGGCCTCCGGCACGATGGACCGGCACCTGACCTATGTGTCGATGACGCGGCACCGGGACAGCGTGCAGATCTATGCCGATAGGTCGGAGTTCAGTGACGTCGGCGCGCTGTCGGCGCGCCTGTCGCGCTCGCAGGCCAAGGAAACAACGCTCGACTATGACCGCGCCACCTATGCCGAGCGGCGGGGCATGGAGAGCGAGATCGTGGTGCCGGCGCAGGCCATCGCATCTGGCCGGGCCGCGTTCCGACAACGCTATGAGGCGCATCAGCAGCGGCAGGCGGCCGATGCCGCCCGCGATGAGAAGGCCCGCGACCTGGCGCACCAATGGGACCGGCTGATGGATGAGTATACCAAGGCGCTGCCAGGTCTGGAGGTGGATCCGGCCCTTGGCGGCACACGGGCGCGGCTGCTTCAGTTTGGTCGGACTCTGCGGGCTCACCCCGAGGCGGCGACAGCGTTGCGCCAGCGCGGGCCGGCGTTTGGGGTTGGGGAAAGGTCCGATCTGGCACGAGTGTTGGCCGATCAGCAGCCGGAGCGCGCAATTACCAGCCTAATGGAGCGCGCCGAGACAGAGATGCGGGGCCATCTTGCGCTTGAAGCCGCGCGGGAGGTCGCCCGGAAACAGCGGGAACAAACCCTGTCTCGGGATCGTGGGATGTCGCTATGAGCGAAGCGGAGGGCCGGCTCTACGGGCTGATGGAAATTGCCGAACATCAGCAGGCGGCGGTGCAAGCGGCGCTGGATGGGCTGGCGGCGGAGCGGGCCGCGCTGGCGGCGCTGGCACAGGGCATGCCCAAGGCCGTGCATGCGGCGGTGTTGGCAAGCCTGGCCGGGGCGGCCGGTGAGGGGGTGAAGGCGGTGCGGGTCGCGACCCAACCGCTACTGGGCGAACTGGACAAAGTGGCGGCAGATACCGGACGTGCCGAGGCAGCGTTGCGGCGGGTGGTGCAATGGGCGAGTTGGCGGTTGCTGGGCTGGATCATGGCGCTGATGGTCGCTCTGGTGCTGCTGGGCTGGCTGAGCAGCACGGCCCTGGTGTGGTGGGATAGTGGGAGAATCGAAAAATTGCAGGACCAGATCGCAACGTTGCAGGCCAATCATGACGCCTGGGTAAAGGCCGGGATGCTGGATCGGCTGGAGCGATGCAATCCCGGCAACCGTCCCTGCGTCGAAGTGGACGAAAACGCTGGGACGTTCGGAACCCAAGGGGACTACAGGGTGATCCAAGGGTATTAGCCCATCTTGGCCCGGACCCAACATTCGTGTCACCACATGCAAAGTGACAGGCGTGGGTGGGTCGAGGGGAAGACATTCGGCCTTGTCCCAGTTAGACTGTAGGCTGATTGCTACGGTTCGTGACCCAGCAGGAACAAGGGCTTGCGGGGCGTCCAGCGGGATGAGTTCAATTGGGACAGCGCGTCGCCCTCTATGGTCGTGTCTCGACCGCCGACCAGTCCTGTGCCCGCCAGGAACGAGACCTCACCGCATTTGCCGAAAGGTCCGGCTACGATGTGGTCGGCACGTTCAAGGAAACCGGCTCGGGCGTGAAACTGGACCGGGCCGAGCGGCGCAAGGTCATGGCCCTTGCTCAAGCCAGGCATATCGATGCGGTTCTGGTGACGGAGCTGTCGCGCTGGGGACGCAGCACGACGGACCTGCTCGCGACGCTAAAGGAATTGGAAGCCCGGCGCGTATCGGTGATCGCGCTTAAGGAACCTGGGGTCTGAGTAGCAGCGGAGCAGAAAACCCACACAAGCGCTAACAATTTGATTTCTCAACAAACGTGGGTTTGATGGGATGATGCCGACACTCCTTGAAATCCGCCTAAATCGCTCCGGAAAACTCACATAAACCCGTCCAACAATCTATCAACGGCTAACCCCCTGGCCAAAATGGGCCTATGTTGGTTTTCTGCTCCGCTGCTACTCAGACCCCAACCTCTGAACAGCGCAAGTTTTTACCCTTTGGATCTGTCGGGCGAACGGCGATTGGCTGCCAGGGGCCGAGTTTGGCCGCCTGGCGCCTGAAATTCGCGGTGATTTTCGGTTTTCGGAGGCTTCCAGCGCCCGTTTTCGGGATGCTGGACAGACTCCGCCCCCGAACCTCAACCGGCCGGTGTGATCACCCGCCGGGCGATATACAGGTTCACCAGCGCAAACTGGCTGAACAGGTGCTGTTCATTCTTGAACAACCCGCGATACCGCACCTTCGTATAACCGAACTGCCGCTTGAGAACCCGGAACGGATGCTCGACCGCCGAACGCA
>JAJYTL010000185.1 GCA_021793055.1 Pseudomonadota bacterium | reverse complement strand
CGGCGATCACGGCGGCGACGGTGTCCGCGCCTTCGGCCAGGATCATGTTCTCCACCGCGTCCGCCGCCTCGATGCCGGGATCGCCGTTGCCCGGCCAGCGGTAGGCATAGGGCGGCGGCGCCTGGAGGAAATTCGGCACCAGGGGCGCGAACATCTTGTGATAGACGGCCATGCCGGTCGCGCTCATGGTCGCCATGGTGACGCCGTGATAGGCGTGGATGCGCGAGATGATCTTGACCTTGTTCGGCTTGCCGCTGGCCTTCCAGAAGAAACGCGCCATCTTGAAGGCGGATTCGTTCGATTCGGCGCCGGCGGTGGTGAAATAGACCGCGCGTGTATTGGCGTAGGCGAGGCCGACGATGCGCTCGGCCAGACGGATCGCCGGCTCGTTGCTGCTGCCCGCATAGGCCGAGGCGAAGGCGAGGCGGCCCATCTGCTCGGCGGCAACTTCGGCGAGCTCCTTGCGGCTATGGCCGGCGTTGACGTTCCAGAGGCTCGAGAGCCCGTCGATGTATTCCTTGCCGGACGCATCGCGTAGCAGGGCGCCCTGGCCCGAGACGAAGAGGATCGGCTCCCGATGATCGCTGGGGTGGTGCAACGGGTGGATGAGATGCTGGCGATCCGTTTCGAGCAAGGGGTTCGGGGCGTTCATGAGACCGGTCCTCGGCTGGTGATACTAGGAATGGCGGTGAAACAAGACTTGCAACTTCGGGGTTCGGACGCCCCTTTGCAGAGCTAGCGCGTCACGGCCCAGCATAGCTTTTCCACGATCCGACGCCAGAGCTTGATCGCAAGATGCCATGGCGCGCCGGCCTGCGCTTTGTGGCGGCTGAAGCCGCGATCACGATTTGGCGAAGGATACAGCTTCCAGCCGATAACCGTCAGGATCGGTGACGAAGGCCGCGTAATAGTTTTCGTCATAGTCGGGACGCAACCCAGGCTTGCCGTTGTCGCGACCGCCGGCGGCCAGCGCGGCGCGGTGAAAGGCTTCGACCGCCGACCGGCTTGGCGCTTCGAAGCAGAAATGGACGCCCGAACGTTCATCGGCCGTGAGTGGCCAATCGGTCTGATTGATCCAGAATTGGAGCCGCTTTTTGCCGTAGCTCAAGGATGCGGCGTCCTCGCTCAAGCAGGCATAGCCGAGCGGCTTCAACGCCTGGTCATAGAAGCGTTTCGCGGCCTTGAGGCTATGTGCGCCGATCGAGAAGTGGTCGAACATGGTTGGTCTCCTGTCGTTTCGGGGGTGGAAACTGATATAACCCTGTAGGAAGTTATATTAACCCCCGAGTCCCAATGCCTTATCAACCAGGAAGAGGGTTAGTATGTCTGCGTCATGGTAGCTCTCGTCGCTTCTTCTCATTCTGGCGATCTCGTGCCAGCGCCCCGGGAGGATCTCTGCCTCGCCTTTGCCAATACGCGTTATTGGCGGGGCAGTGCCGAGCCGACCGAGACGCTTGCCGATTTTGCGGCGCTTATGGATTGGTGCCGGGCCGAAGGCATGTTGCCTGCCGGGCGCGCCCGCGTTTTCGAGCAGGAAGTGGCATTGCGGCCGAATGGGGGCGAGGCGGCGCTTCGCAAGGCGCTCGATCTGCGCGAGGCGATCTTTGCTGTCTTCGCGGCCGTTGCCGCTGGGACGAAGCCGCGTGATCAGGATCTCGCTCGGCTCGACCGGGCACTGGGGCTCGCCCCGGCGCGAAGCGGGCTCGCGGCGGGCGGCGACGGGTTCTTGTGGCGTGTCGGCGGCCGCGAAGAGCGGAAGAGCAGAGACGATGTTGAGGGGCATGTCGCGGCCCTGCTTGCACCCGTGTTGTGGTCGGTCGGTGATCTGCTTACCGGGGCGAAACACGCGAAAGTGCGCCAACGCGCTAACGAACGCTGCCTTTGGCTGTTCGTTGACGACAGCAAGAGCGGCACCCGACGCTGGTGCGCGATGGCGGCCTGCGGCAATCGTGCCAAGGCTCATCGCCATTATCTCCGTCGGAAGCAGCAGGGCGCGAAGCAGGGGCCAAAGCAAATCAACGACTGAAGATGCGCCGGTTCTGCGGCGGTTGACGGACGCGGTTCGGCTTTGCTAGAACAAAACAGGAACATTTGCCGCCTTTTTGGGAATAATGGTTGCGAGCCATGGGCGTGCCGTCCGCTGCTCTCTTGGCCGATCTTCGCCGCCGGATCGGGGCTCTGGAGAGGGGCTGCGGGCGATCCGCCACGCCGGCGATCGCGTTTGGCCTGCCTGCCATCGACGCACTGCTCCCCGGCGGCGGGCTCGGCGCCCATGGCTTGCACGAGATCGTCGCCGCGTCCGGGGACGGCGCGGCTTTCGGCTTCGTCCTGGCGCTTTTCTCGCGCTTCGCGCACGGCGTCCGGCGGCCTTGGATCCTCTGGTGCCGCCTCGGTCGCGAGGGGCAGGAGAGCGGACTTCCCTATGGTCCGGGGCTCGCGCGCTTCGGCCTCGCGCCGGAACATCTGATCCTGGTCGAGGCCGAGCGTCCGGCCGAGGTGCTGGCGGCGATGGAGGAGGGGTTGCGCTGTCCGGAGCTTGCGGCCGTGCTGGGCGAGGGGGCGGCGCTTCCCTTCGTCGCCGGCTTGCGCTTGCAACGGACGGCGGAAACCGGCGGGGTCGCGGCTTTGTGGCTGAACCGCGCGCCGCCGCCGCCGGCTTCCGCGGCGGTGAGCCGCTGGCAGGTTCAAGCCGTCGCCGCGCCGCCGGAGGGCGTCGAGGAAGCGCTTTCCTGGCAACTCACGCTTTGGCGCTGCCGGGGCAAGAATGAGAACCTGCCGTGCCAGTGGCGGATCGGCTGGCGGGCGGAAGAGCGCAGCTTCGCGCTGCAGGACGGCTGAGGGATGGCGCGGCGTATCCTTGCCCTCTGGCTGCCCTATTGGCCGGCCGAGCGTTGGCGCCGCGCGCAGGGCGCGCGCGATCTCGCGCCGCTCGCGCTCTATCTGCCGCAGGCCGGTGGTTTTCGCTTGAGTGCCGTCGATCGCGGCGCGGCCGAGGTCGGGCTTTATCCCGGCTTGGCGCTTGCCGACGCGCGGGCGATCTGGCCGGAGCTTCACGCCGCCTGCGGCGATCCGCGTGCCGACGAGGCGGCGCTCGCCGCGCTCGCCGATTGGTGCGGGCGCTACAGCCCCTGGGTGGCGACCGACGGCGCGGCGGGATTGCGCCTCGATATCAGCGGTCTCGCGTATCTTTTCGGCGGCGAGGCGGCGCTGGCCGAAATTCTCGCGCGGCGTCTCGTGGACTTCGGCTTCACTGCGCGGCTCGCCGTCGCCGACACGCCCGGCGCGGCCTCGGGCCTGGCGCGGTTCGCCGCGGCCGAGGCGACCCTGGTTCCGCCCGGCGGGACGGCGGCGGCGCTCGCCGCCTTGCCGGTGGCGGCGTTGCGCGTGCCGGAGGCTCTCGCCGCCGAATTGGAACCGCTCGGGCTTCGCCGGATCGGCGATCTGATGCGCCTCCCGCGCGGCCCCTTGGCGAGTCGCTTCGGGCCTTCGCTGCTATACCGTCTCGATCAGGCGCTGGGCAGCGCGCCGGAGCCGATCTCGCCCCGCTTTCCGCCGGCGCCCTTCCGCGCCCGGGCGACCTTTGGCGAGCCGATCCGGGACCCTGAACAGATCGCGGCCGCGTTCCAGCCCCTGGCCGAGCGGCTGGCGGCAATGCTGGCGGCGGAAGAGCGCGGCGGGCGAAAGTTCCATCTCACCGCCTATCGCAGCGACGGCACGCTCGGGCGCTTGAGCGTCGGCGTCAGCCGGCCGCTTCGCGACGCCAAGCGCCTTGGCCGGCTTTTCGCCGAGCGGCTCGGCGAGATCGATCCCGGTTTCGGCATCGAGGTTTTGCTTCTGGAGGCGGCGGCGGATGTGCTGAGGGCGGCAGAGGCGCCGCTTCTGCCGCAGCCCGAGGCGGCCGGCGAGAATTTGACGGCGCTGGTCGACCGCCTGCGGAACCGGCTCGGGCGGGGGCGCGTTTCGCAGATCTTCGTCCATGACAGCCATATTCCGGAGCGGGCGTTTTCGCTTCGTCCCGCGCTCGAGGACGGCGCGCGTCCGAAAACCGCGTGGCCGCCGCGGCCGCCGCGGCCGGTTTCGCTGTTGCGCCGGCCGGCGCCGATCCACGTGACGCTTTCCGCCGCCGGTGGTCCGGAGAGCTTCCGTTGGCGTCGCCTCGACCATCTCCTGGTGCGCAGCATCGGGCCGGAGCGCATTGCGCCCGAATGGTGGCGGGAGGATGCCGAGAGGAGCCGCGATTATTACCGGGTCGAGGATCGGGCCGGCCGCCGTTTCTGGATCTATCGCCAGTCATCGTCCCGCCGCGCGGACGCGCCGGCCTGGTATCTGCACGGGCTCTTCGCCTGATCGAGGCCGGGGATGTATGCCGAACTTCAGGTGACGAGCAATTTCAGTTTCCTCCGCGGCGCCTCGCATCCGGAGGAGCTGGTCGCGACCGCCGCCGCGCTCGGCCATGACGCGATCGCCATCACCGATCGCAACAGCCTGGCCGGGATCGTGCGCGCCCATGGCGCGGCGAAGGAAGCCGGAATCCGGCTTGTGGTTGGCGCCCGGCTCGACTTCGTCGACGCGCCGAGCCTGCTCTGCTTTCCCGGCGATCGCGCCGCCTATGGCCGGCTCGCCGAGCTGCTGACTTTGGGCAAGCGGCGGGCGGCGAAAGGGGAGTGCCGGCTCTACGGCGCGGATCTTTTCGCCTTCGGCGAAGGCCAGCGTCTCGCGGTTTTGGCGCCGCTTTCGCCGAGCGTCGCTTTCGCCGAGCATCTCCGCGGCCTGTATCGGCATTTCGGCAAGATGGCGATGCTCGCGCTGTCGCATCGCCTGGGCGGCGACGACGACAGCCGCATCGCCCGCTTCGCCGCCTTGGCGGATTCTATCGGCCTCGGCTGGATCGCCACCAACGACGTGCATTATCACCTGTCGGCGCGCCGGCCGTTGCAGGACGCGCTGACCTGCATCCGCGCCCATTGCACCCTGGAAGAGGCCGGCTCACGGCTTTTCGCCAATGCCGAGCGCCATCTCAAGGCGCCGGCCGAGATGGCGCGGCTGTTCGCGGCCTGGCCGGGGGCGCTTTCGGGGACCCGGGCGATCGCCGAGGCCAGCACTTTTTCGCTCGACGAACTGCGCTACGAATATCCGGTGCCGGCGCTCGCGCCCGGCCGAACGGTGCAGGAGGAGTTGGCCCAGCGCACCGAAGCGGGCGCGGCCGAGCGTTATCCCGAAGGCGTGCCCGAGCGGGTCCGGGCAGCGCTCCGCCGCGAGCTCGATCTGATCGAGAGCTTGAACTACGCGCCCTATTTTCTCACCGTTCACGATATCGTCCGCTTCGCCCGCCGCCGCGGAATTTTGTGTCAAGGCCGCGGCTCGGCGGCGAATTCCGCGGTCTGCTATTGCCTCGGCATCACCGCCGTCGATCCGGCCCGCGCCGATCTCCTGTTCGAGCGCTTCGTTTCCGCCGAGCGCAACGAGCCGCCCGATATCGACGTCGATTTCGAGCACGAACGCCGCGAGGAGGTGATCCAGCATATCTACGAAACCTATAGCCGCGACCGCGCCGGGCTGGCCGCGACGGTGATCCGCTATCGCACGCGCAGCGCCGTGCGCGACATCGGCAAGGTGTTCGGGCTTTCGGCCGACAAGCTCGGCGCCGCGTCGCGTGCGCTGGCCGGGCTCGGCGGCATCGCCGAGACCCCCTCGGGCGCCGCCTATTTGCGCGGCTTCGGCCTCGACCCGGAAGACGCGACGCTGGCGCGCGTACTGAGCCTGGCGCGGGAGCTCAAGGGATTTCCCCGCCATCTCTCGCAGCATGTCGGCGGTTTCGTCATCACCCGCGGGCCGCTGTCCGGCGTCGTGCCGATCGAGAACGCGGCCATGGCCGGGCGCACGGTGATCGAATGGGACAAGGACGATCTCGACGCGCTCGGCATGCTGAAAATCGACGTGCTGGCGCTCGGCATGTTGACTTGTCTGCGGAAGGGCTTCGATCTGATCCGGCGCGCTTATGGCCGGCGCTTCGATCTCGCGACCCTGCCGGGGGCGGACCCTGCGGTTTACGAGATGCTGTCGAAAGCCGACAGCATCGGCGTTTTCCAGGTGGAAAGCCGGGCGCAGATGAGCATGCTGCCGCGGCTCAAGCCGGCCACCTTCTACGATCTCGTGATCCAGATCGCGATCGTCCGTCCGGGGCCGATCCAGGGCGACATGGTGCATCCCTATCTTCGTCGCCGCGCCGGCGAGGAGGCGGTGGCCTATCCTTCGCCCGAGCTTCGTGCGGTTCTCGGCAAGACGTTGGGTGTGCCGCTTTTCCAGGAACAGGCGATGCGGATCGCAATCATCGCCGCCGGCTTCACCCCGGCCGAGGCCGATCGGCTGCGCCGCGCCATGGCGGGGTTCCGCCGCCCCGGTACGATCGAGAAATTCCGCGCCAAGCTGATCGAGGGCATGATCGCGAGAGGCTATGCCGCGGATTTCGCCGAGC
>JAJYTL010000184.1 GCA_021793055.1 Pseudomonadota bacterium | reverse complement strand
GGCAATAGGTCGAGCAGAATCCGGTGACCAGAAAGAGGACCCGGTCCGGATAGCGGTGCACGAGACCGCGCACCGCCATGTCGTGGTCCTCGCCGAGCGGATCGTCGGCTTCGCCGGGCGAGAAGGCGAACTCGTCCAGCACCGGCACATGGGTGCGGCGCAGGCCCTGGGTCGGATCGTCGGCATCGAGGAGATGCGCGTAATAGGGCGTGATCCCCGCCGGCAGCGGCCCGCGATGGCTGCTGATCGCCTGCTCTTCGGCCGGCGAAAGCCGGATGACGCGGGCGAGATCGGAAAGGGTTTTGATGCGGTGCCTGATCTGCCAGCGCCAGTCGTTCCATTCGGCGGCGGTGGCATCGGGATAAAAGCGGTTCTTGAAGGCCTTGGCGGCGGAACCGATGGGAAAGCGGTGGGACTTGGCTTGGGACTTCGTCAGAAGATCGGGGAGAGAGACGATGGCAGGGGGATCGAGCACGCCATTCGGGATGAAGGGGCGCGTACTCGGAGGTTCTGCTTCGACGACCTGGTTCAGGCTATCCATCACGGGGTCTCCGTCCATTCTGGCGGCCGCCTGCCGGCGGCCTTGGTTGCCTTGCCGCCCGAATCCGATTCGAGGCACGGGTTCGAGCGGCATTGAGATGAGACCAAAGGGAGCCGTCGTCAAGTCGTTTTACAAAACAAAGGCGCTTTTTTCGTGCGCTATGGCACGGGGTCTATGGCGGCTCCAGTAAAACGCCGGCTTCTTCGATAGCTGCCCTCTCTATTGCCCCTTTGGGGCGGTGCGGCGGCGGTTCGCCCGGCATCGCTTGAACGGCGAAGTCGAGCCCGGCTAAGGTAGGTGCGCAACGAAAGAGGAAACGCCATGCGTCTTTTTGATCTCACCGGCAAGGTCGCGATCGTCACCGGAGCGAGCCGCGGCATCGGCCGCTCCATCGCCCTCAATCTGGCGGCGGCCGGCGCCGAGGTCGTGGTCTCCAGCCGCAAGCTACCGGCCTGCGAGGCGGTGGTGGACGAGATCAAGGCCCAAGGCGGCGAGGCGATCGCCGTCGCCGCCAATATCTCCGACCATGCCCAACTCGAGGCCATGGTGGCGAAGGCCCGGGCGAGCTTCGGGCCGATCGACACCCTGGTCTGCAACGCCGCGACGAACCCCTATTTCGGACCGCTCCAGGGGCTCTCCGACGAGGTCTTCACCAAGATCATGGCCAACAACGTCCTCAGCAACCTCTGGCTCTGCAACATGGTCTGCCCGGAGATGGCGGCGCGACAGGGCGGCGCCGTCATCATCGTCTCCTCGATCGGCGGCCTGCGCGGCAGCAACATGCTCGGCGCCTACGGCGTCTCCAAGGCCGCCGACATGTCGCTCGTCCGCAGCCTCGCCTGCGAATGGGGACCGTCCAATATCCGCATCAACTGCATCGCCCCCGGCCTGGTGAAGACCGATTTCGCCCGCGCCCTCTGGGAGGACCCGCAGCGCCGCGCCGACACTGAGGCGGCAACGCCGCTCCGGCGCCTCGGCGAACCCGACGATATCGGCGGCATCGCGGTGATGCTGGCCTCGGCGGCCGGCAACTTCATCACCGGGCAGGTGATCGTCGCCGACGGCGGGCGCACGATCACCGTCTAGCGCGAGATGATTTTGCGTCGCCTCGACGCAAAATCATGTCCGTCGTTGCCATGATTTGGAGCGCGATCCCGTTCAAAGCGCCTTATAGGGCCGCTTGATGACCATCGCCTTGCCGTTGATCCGGCGGCAGGCGAAGGTCACCCGGGCGGGTGCCGTGAAGGTGCAATTGCCGGTATAGTCGGTCTCGACATAGCGCGGGTCGACGCAGGCCTCGGCGATCATACGGCGAAGCGCGGCGACCGAGGCGGTGAGCCGGTTATAGCAGACCGAGACCAGCGGCCCCTTGGTGCCGGCGGGCAGGAATGGCGGCGCCGGCGGATCGGTGAAAAAGGCCTGGTCCCAAGGTCTGGCCAGCGGGCCGGCCGCGGGGCTCGCGCTGCAGGCGGCAAGGCCCATGAGACACAAGGCGGCGATCAGCAAGGTCTTGGCCAGAACGGGCTCCTCGACTTCGGGCAGGGCGATTCAGGTTCCGACCATAAAACATGTTCCGGGCCAGCGAAACACGCTCGCGAGCGCGACCGGCGGTCTTTTTCTCCGTCCTCAGGCGGCCGGCGCCGGCCGGCGACAAAGGAAAATTAACTTTCTTCGGCCACTCTCGGGGCGTCACAAGGATTTAAGGAGTCAGCGCCCGTGGCCAATGTCCTGATCCCCGGCGGTGGCGGCTATGTCGGCACCGTTCTCGCCCCGCAACTCGTCGCGGCCGGCCATCGCGTCCGCGTCTACGACACCTTCTATTTCGGCCAGGAGCTGAAACCCGGCCCCGATCTCGAGATCGTCGCCGGCGACATCCGCGACCGCGCGCGCTTCGCCGCCGCGTGCCAAGGCATCGACGCGGTCATCCAACTGGCCTGCATCTCGAACGACCCAAGCTTCGAGCTCGACGAGGGATTGAGCAAGTCGATCAACTTCGATTGCTTCGAGCCGATGGTTGTGGAGGCCAAGGCGGCCGGCGTGCGGCGCTTCATCTATGCCTCCTCAAGCTCGGTCTACGGCGTTTCCGACGCCCCCGAGGTAACCGAGGACCATCCCCTCCTGCCGCTCACCCTGTACAACAAGTTCAAGGGCATGTGCGAGCCGATGCTGTTCCGCCACCAGTCGCCGGATTTCGTCTGCACCACGATCCGGCCGGCGACGGTCTGCGGCTACAGCCCGCGCATGCGCTTCGATCTGACCGTCAATATCCTGACCAACCACGCGGTGAACCAGGATCGCATCACCGTCTTCGGCGGCGGGCAAAAGCGGCCGAACCTGCACATCGGCGACATGTGCGACCTCTACCAGCTGCTCCTCGATCTGCCGGACGCGGCGATCGCCGGCGAGACCTTCAACGCCGGCTACCAGAATCACACGGTGATGGACATCGCCCGCATGGTGAAGAGCGAGGTCGAGGCGGAATACCCGGACAAGACCAGCATTCCGATCGTGGTGACGCCGACCGACGACAACCGCTCCTATCACATCAACTCGGACAAGATCGCTCGCCATATCGGCTTCCGACCGAAGCGCACGATCGAGGACGCGGTGCACGACGTCTGCCGCGCGCTCAAGGCCGGGCTTCTGCCGAACAGCATGACCGATTCGCGCTACTACAACGTTCGGACCCTGAAAGAGCGCGAGGCCGCCTGATGGCGCGTCGCCCGCTCGCGGTGGTGACCGGCGGCGCCGGTTTCATCGGCAGTCATATGGTCGACCTTCTGGTGGCGCGGGGCTTCCGCGTGCACGCCCTCGACAACCTGAGCGGCGGCCGACGGGCCAATCTCGCGCAGCACGGCGCCAATCCGGACGTGGTGCTGGACGAACGCGACATCCGCGCCATTGCGCCAGGCGACGCGCTGTTCGAGGACGCTACCTACGTCTTCCACTTCGCCGGCATCGGCGACATCGTGCCCTCGATCGAGAAGCCGGCGGACTACATGTCGGTCAATGTCCAGGGCACCGTCGCGATGCTCGAAGCGGCGCGAGCGGCGAAGGTCGGAAAATTCGTCTATGCCGCCTCCTCCACCTGTTACGGCCTGGCCGCGGTGCCGACGCCGGAAGACCACCCGATCGCGCCGCAATACCCCTATGCGCTGAGCAAGAACATGGGCGAACAGGCGGCCTTCCACTGGCACAAGCTCTACCGCCTGCCGGTCAATGCCATCCGCATCTTCAACGCCTATGGCACGCGCTCGCGCACCTCCGGCGCCTATGGCGCGGTGTTCGGCGTATTCCTGCGCCAGAAGCTCGCGGGGAAGCCCTTCACCGTGGTCGGCGACGGCACGCAGCGGCGGGATTTCCTCTATGTGACGGACGTCGCCAAGGCGTTTCTCGCCGCGGCGGAGACCGCGATTTCGGGCGAGGCCTGGAACGTCGGCGCCGGCCAGCCGCAATCGGTGAACCGGCTGGTCGAGCTGCTCGGCGGCGATTCGGTCTTCATCCCGAAGCGTCCGGGCGAGCCGGACTGCACCTTCGCCGACATCGGCAAGATCAAGCGCGATCTCGGCTGGGCACCGGAGATTTCCTTCGACGACGGCGTCGCCAAGGTGGCGGCCGCGATCGACTATTGGCGGGACGCGCCGCTTTGGGACCCGACCTCGATCGCGCGCGCGACCGAGGCCTGGTTCGACGCCTTGACCCCGGCCGCCTGACCGCGCCGCCGCCTATTCGTCCTTGAAATCGACGCGGTTCTCGGCTTCGCCGCGGAGACGCTCGGCGAAGGTCTCAAGCGTCATCGCGCCGAGATCCTTGCCGGAGCGGAGGCGAACCGCGACCGATCCGGATTCCATCTCCTTGTCCCCCACCACCAGCATGTAGGGGATCTTCTCAAGCTGGGCGTTGCGGATCTTTTTCTGCATGCGCTCGTCGCCGAGATCGAGATCGACCCGGAGCCCGCCGGTGCCGTTGTTGACGCGAAGGCCGAAGAGCTTTTCGCGCACGCTTTCGGCATAGGCGGCGTGGCGCTCCGAGATCGGCACGATGCGGGCCTGCACCGGCGCGAGCCAGACCGGGAAGCTGCCGCCGTAATGTTCGATCAGAAAGGCGACGAAGCGCTCGTGCGAGCCGAGCGGCGCGCGATGGATGACATAGAGCGGATGGCGCTCGCCGTCCTCGCCGATGTACTTGAGGTCGAAGGTCTCGGTGGCGAGGAAATCGAGCTGGTTGGTCGAGATCGCGAACTCGGTGCCGATGGCACTTTCGATCATGAAATCGATCTTGGGGCCGTAGAACGCCGCCTCGCCCTTGGCCTCGACATAGGGCAGGCCCGATTCCGTCATCGCCTGTTTCAGGATATCGAGCGCCGCGCCCCACTTGGCCGGCTGGTCGATGTATTTGTCGAGCCGATCCAGATCGGGGAGCGCGAGGCGCATGTAGGAGTTCTCGATCCCGAACATCTTGTAGTAGCGGTCATGCATGTGCATGACGCGGATGAACTCCGCCTTCGCCTGATCGGGCCGACAATAGATATGGGCGTCGTTCTGGGTGAAGCCGCGGGTGCGCATCAGCCCCGAGAGCGCGCCGCTCGCCTCGTAGCGATAGACCGTGCCGTATTCGGCGACGCGATAGGGCAGCTCGCGGTAGGATTTCGGCTCCGAGAGATAGACCTCGTGATGGTGCGGGCAGTTCATCGGCCGCAGATAGTATTTTTCGCCGTCGATATCCATCGGCGCATACATATCTTCAGCGTAATAGGGCAGATGCCGCGAGCGGTAGTAGAGCTGTTCCTTGGTCAGCTGCGGCGTCGAGACGACGACATAGCCCTCGCGCCGCTCCTCCTCGCGGGCGAGATGCTCAAGCTCGTCACGCAGCACGCGGCCGCGCGGCAGCCACAGCGGCAGGCCCGGGCCGATCGCCTCGGCGAAGGTGAAGAGCTTGAGATCCTTGCCGATGCGCCGGTGATCACGCTTGCGCCGCTCCTCGATCTGCCATTGGCGATGCTTCACCTCCTGGCGCGTCTTGTAGCAAAGCCCGTAAATGCGCTGCAGTTGCGGCTTCTCGGCATCGCCCCGCCAATAGGCGCCGGCGATATGGGTGAGCGAAAACTCGCCGATCTGGCCGGAATGCTCGACATGCGGCCCGCGGCAAAGATCGGTGAACTCGCCGAGACCGTAGAAGGAAATCACCGGCGCGCCAGCCCCCTTGTCGTCGATGCCGACCGCGTTGTCGTCGCCAGTGCTCTCCGAGACCGCCGTGGTGCCGCGATCGCGCAGCAGGGTCAGAAGATCGACCTTGAAGTCCTGTTTCTTCTCGGTCATGACCTCGAAGGCGCGCTCGATCGGCACCTCGGCGCGATCGAAGGGCAGCTTCTCGGCCTTGATCCGCTGCATCTCCTTCTCGATGCGCGGCAGGTCCTCGAGCTTGAGCAAGGGCTCGGTCAGGACGTCGTAGTAGAAACCGTCCTTGATCGCCGGCCCGACCCCGAACTTGGCGCCGGGAAACAAACGGGTGATCGCCGCGGCCATGACATGGGCGCAGGAATGACGCATGCGCATGAGCTCTTCGCTCGGAACCGGCGTAAAGGCCGCCTCCGCAGGCGCGGCCGCCGGATCGGCCTTTTGTGACGGGCTGTTCACGGCACTCCTCTCGAAACTATCTCTCCGGCGCATCGCCCCGGCCAGGCCGAAGGCGGCGGGCTCCCGGATGGCTGGGGTCTTGTAACACGCCCGCTCCGGACCATCAAATTGCAGCGCAAAGCCGGAGGCCGGACGCTGCCCCGCGTGAGCCCTTCGGTGACAGGGCCCGATGCCTGGCGCAAAGGACGGCCGACGGCCAGCCGGGGCCGATGGCCCGGCCGGAAATTAGGTTGCGGGGGTTTGGTTGGTATGATCAGTTCGGCTGGCGGCAGGGGAAGGGGGCGATTCTTGAAGGTGTTGGTGACGGGAACGGCGGGGTTCATCGGCTATCATCTGGCCGAGAAGCTTCTGGGACAAGGAGAC
>JAJYTL010000183.1 GCA_021793055.1 Pseudomonadota bacterium | reverse complement strand
GGGCCACCCCTCATACGCCAAATCACGCCCGGCAGGTTGCCACCATTCATCGTTTCCTTGTTACCGGAAGGCTGGCTCGAAAGCATCCTTAGAGACAAGGACGAGCGCACGATGCTGCGCTCCGGCAAGCGCTATATATCGAATATAACGATAGCGGAGAGCGAGGCCGAACTCGCTGCCTTGCCGCAAGACATTCTGCTAACGCGCTTGGCGAAATTTACCAAGGACGGCGCCTTTACGGGCAAGTATGCCGGCCCCGGCCGCACAGAGATCGAAGAGAACTTCGAGCACAATCTCGCTCAGATTTATGAGCGCGCTGATACGCCCCGTCTCTCGGGCGTTCAGATCAAGGCGCCTATGTATCTCGATCCCGATGGCGTGCTGTCGCCGGCTACCGGGATGTCTTTCACCCACATACTCAAGCCCGCGGGCACCGGCGGATACGATGCATTGCCTGTCGTTGAATGGACGGCCATGGCGCTGGGTCGTGCTGCGGGCTTCGTTGCACCGGCCACGGCGCTGGTCGCCATGCCAGACGGCATGCCGCCGGCGTTGGTGGTCGAGCGATTTGATATTCGCGAGAGCAAGAGTGATACGAGACTTCTCGCGCTCGAAGACCTCTGTTCTGTTCTCGAATTGCCTACCGAGGACAAATACAAGAGCACCATGGAGCGTGTGGGACGCGCCGTGCGACCATTGTCGACCGCACCCGAAGAAGACGCCCTGGTCATCGTGAAGCGCGCTCTATTCGCGTGGCTCATCGCCGATGGCGACATGCACTTAAAGAATATGGCGCTACTAAAGGTCGCCGAGCCGGGCGACAAGCAGTTCCGCAGCGTTCGCATGGCACCGCTGTACGATGCCGTAACGACGCGCGTTTTCCCAAATCTCAAGCATGATCGGCTTGCGCTCAAGCTGAACGGTAAGGATGACGGCCTGCGCCGCGCGGATTTCAGAGCGCTCGCGACCAATGCGGGGCTGCGCGCCGGCGACGCCGACAGGGCGATTGATGAGCTGAAGAAGCGCATGGCGGCAGCGATAGAGGCCATCACTCTGCCGAAGGCTATAGAGCCCACTCCTGCCGTGCAGAAGATCGTCAACGACGTACTCGACCTCTGCCGCAAGCGGCTAGAGAGTATGAAGTAGCCTGCATGATTCGGCTTCTCCATTCGCGGCCTCTTTGTCGTTCGTTCGGAACCGAGGCTGAAAATATTTGGACCGCCTTGGAGAAGGCCAGTCGCACGGGGCTAATCCGTGGCGAAGAGACGATCACCGACGATTTGCTTCTGAATATTCAGAGTGCTCACCCCTCCGAGGTAATCACGTGCCAGTTCAATAAACGTGAGGAAGGGTTCACCGGTGCAGACTGGGAATGGTGGCGCACCGATGGCCGCCTTTGGTACGGCCTTCTTATTCAAGCCAAACGCCTCAACCACAAGAGCCATAAATATCCGGAAATCCAAAGGTTGGTTGGTAAGTCGGCGAGGCCACAGATTGACGTTCTGATTGATCAGGCACGGCTCAAGGGTATCGATCCCCTTTATTTCTTTTACAATTACAGCAGTAGAAACCCCGCGGCATTCACTTGGAACTGCGGGCACCCGTTCGTGCTCGAGCAGCTTGGATGTACTGTTGCGCATGCCGGAGCTGTCGAGCAACTCTTGGGCCAAGGCGGGGTGGGACTGCCGAAGATCAGCCCGATCTCTTATCCTCTCCGCTGCCTCGTCTGTTGCCCGGTTCTAGCGGAGTCCAATGACCCTCTACCCAGATGTGCACACGGTGTCGCGAAACGACTGCGCGTCTTTGCACAGCAAGACGAAGTAGCACCGGGTGATTTTCCAGCACCGGTTCCGAAGCCTCCCGGTTATGTTCTCCGCTTGCTCCACACTGCTCCGGAGGACCGCGGTGGCGTGATTGACGAACTGCGGGAGCAAGTCGGTCCTATCGGTTCTCTGGTTGTTATCAAAGATCGCCGCGAGGAGAAGTAATTGCTCGGCATCTCGGCATTATCAGCAACGCCATCTTCATGGAACGGCCGGCAGCGCGCATTTCATAGCCGAAACATCGAATCGCACGACCGGATGGGGGGCGTCGAATCTCAAAATACTTCTGCACAATACCTGCACAGGCAAAAATAGATGGGAAATATCAATATATTTCAGTGCCTTATAAGGGTCCAAAAGAATTGGAGCGGGTGAAGGGAATCGAACCCTCGTCGTAAGCTTGGGAAGCTTCTGCTCTACCATTGAGCTACACCCGCGCGGCCGGCCTCTGGCATCCGGACCGATCAGTGTCCGGCTTCGCCCCAGGCGATGGCCCTGGAGGCGTCGGCGGCCAAATCTATCATGGCCGCCCGCCGGCGCAACCGCCATCGTGCCGGGCGGCGGCGCCGATTTGCCCACGCCGGTCGCGGTTTCACGTTCTCTTGAGCGCGGCCGTCGGCGATTGACAGCCGCAAAGCTTCTCCCGAGAGTGGTCGGCGATTGACCTAATAGGGCCGAAATGACCGAAACCGCCCTCGCTTTCCCGCCGAAATCCCTCGATCCCGCGAAATTCCGCGATCCCGAGCGCACCGCCACGGGCGCGCGCCGCGCCGCAGTCGCTTTTCGCGGCCTCGAGACCCTCTGGTTCAACACCGGGACGCTCTGCAATCTCACCTGCGGCCGCTGTTATATAGAGAGCAGCCCGACGAACGACCGCCTGGCCTATCTCGGCGCCGCCGAGGTCGCAGGTTTTCTCGACGAAATCGCCGCGCAGGGCCTCGGCACGCGCGAGATCGGCTTCACCGGCGGTGAGCCCTTCATGAACCCCGAAATCGTCGCCATGCTGGAGGCGGCGCTCGGCCGCGGCTTCCGGGTCCTCGTTCTCACCAACGCCATGCGGCCGATGATGAAGCTGGCCGCGCCGCTGCTCGCCTTGAACGCCCGTTACGGCGCCCGGCTGCGCATCCGCGTCTCGCTCGATCATTATGGCGCGGTGCTGCATGATTCGGAGCGCGGCGCGGGTGGTTTCGCCCGTACGATCGAGGGGCTGAACTGGCTTGCCCGCCACGGCTTCGCCATCGCCGTCGCTGGCCGCACGCTGTGGGGCGAGGGCGAGGCCGGGCTTCGCGCCGGCTATGCCGGGCTGTTCGCGAGCCAGGGCATCGCCATCGATGCCGCCAACCCGGAGGCGCTGGTGCTGTTTCCCGAAATGGACGCCTTGGCAGACGTGCCCGAGATCACCGCCGTCTGCTGGGGCATTCTCGGCGTCGATCCCGACGCCATGATGTGCGCCGCCTCGCGCATGGTGGTGAAGCGCAAGGGCGCGGCGCGGCCCGCCGTGGTCGCCTGCACGCTGCTGCCCTACGACGCCGCCTTCGATCTCGGCGCCACCCTGGCCGAGGCCGCCCGGCCGGTCGCGCTCAACCATCCCCATTGCGCCAAATTTTGCGTCCTCGGCGGCGGCAGCTGTTCGGCGGCGCGAGGCGCCTGACGTCGCGCCGGGCCCGGCCCTATGGCCGCGCCGGCGCCGATCGGCTATCCTAAGCGGGCCGCCGGCCGCTATTTTCCAAGCTCATGGAGCGAGAGCGCGCCGCGCGCGGGCCGCGATCCGGCGCGCCGAGGGACGAGGGAATGGAGAAGAGCATCTACGGCTTCATTCTGCGTTATTCCCTGCGCCAGCAGGTGGCGCTGGTCGTCCTCTCCTTCGCCTCCTTCGTGCCTTATTACTTCTGGCTGTTTCTGCCGAAGGCGATCGTCAACCAGGGCATCCTCGGCAAAGGCATCACGTTCCCCCTGGTCTATCACGGTGTGCGCCTGACGCAGGCGCATTATCTCTTCCTCCTCACCGGCGCCTTCCTGCTTCTGGTGGTGGTACAGCAGGGCTTCAAATACTCGATCAACGTCTTCCAGGGCATTTCCGGCGAGCGCATGTTGCGTCGCCTGCGCTACGAGCTTTACGGCCGCGTGCTGCGCTTCCCGCTTGGCGTCTTCCGGCGCATGAGCCCGGGTGAGATCATCCCGATGATCACCGTCGAGACCGAGGCACTCGGCGGCTTCATCGCCAATGCCTTCGCCGTGCCCATGTTCCAGGGCGGCATGTTCCTGGTCAGCCTCGGCTTTCTGTTCGTGCAGAATTGGACCATCGCGCTCGCCGCGCTGCTGATCTACCCGGTCCAGTTCTACCTGGTGCCGAAGATGCAGCGCCGCGTGAACCAGCTCGCCAAGGAGCGGGTGCGGAGCGTGCGCCGTCTCTCGGACCGCGTCGGCGAGAGCATCGGCGGCATCCAGGAAATCCACGCCCATGCCGGGGCGCGACGGTATCTCGCCGAATTCGCCTATCGCCTCGGCGACATCTATTGGGTGCGCTACGAGATCTACCGGCGCAAGTTCATGATCAAGTCGCTGAACAACCTGCTGCAGCAGCTTGGGCCGTTCCTCTTCTACACCATCGGCGGCTATCTCGCGATCGCGGGTCGGATCGATGTCGGCACGGTCATCGCCGCGGTGGCGGCACAGCGCGACATGGGCTCGCCGATCCGGGAACTGCTCAACTACTATCAGCAGCAGCAGGACGCGCGCATCAAATACGAGCAGATCGTCTCGCAGTTCGATCCCGAGGGCATCCGGCCGGAGGCCGATCTCCTGGCCGAGCCGGAAACCGCGCCGGCGCTCAAAGGCGACATCGCGGTTGCCAATGTCACCCTCGACGGCGAGGACGGCGCGCCGCTACTCGAAGGCGTCTCCTTCACCCAGCCGACCGACCGAAGCCTCGCCCTGATCGGTCCTTCGGGCGGTGGCCGGCAGGAGCTCGCGCTGCTGCTGGCGCGCTTGATCGCGCCGAGCCGCGGCCATCTTCTGGTCGGCGGTGCCGACTACGCGAGCCTGCCGGAGACGGTCACCGGGCGGCGCATCGGCTTCGTCGATCACGCGCCCTATATCTTTTCCGAGACCATCGCCTTCAACCTGTTCTTCGGCCTCCGCCACCGGCCGATCGCGCCGCGCACGGCGGCGGAAGGCGAGGCGCTCGGCGAGCGGCGCCGGCTTCGCGAATCGGTCGCGTCGGGCAACAGCCTCGACGACATCGACGCCGATTGGACCGATTACGCGGCCGCCGGGGTCGAGACGCCGGAGGGGCTGGTGACCGCCGGACTGCGCGTGCTCCGCCTGGTCGAGCTCTATGACGACGTGTTCCAGCTCGGCCTGCGCAGCGTCATCGATTCCGCCGCCAAGCCCGACCTCGCGGTGCAGATCCTGCGGGCGCGGGTGAACCTGCGCCAGAAGCTGGTTGAAACCGGCCTCGGCCAGGTGGTCGAAAGCTGGCACCGCGAGCGATTCAACACCAACGCCTCGGTGGCGGAAAACCTGATGTTCGGCAATCCGGTCGGCGACGGCTTCGATCCCGAGCGGCTGGGCGACAACGCCTACGTGCTGGCCGTGCTGGAGAAAGTCGGCATCGCCGAGCAGTTCCTTCGCGTCGGCTACGACGTGGCGGCGACCATGGTCGAGATTTTCGCCGATCTGCCGCCCGGTCACGAGCTGTTCCAGCAGTTCAGCTTCATCTCCTCCGACGATCTTCCGGTGTACCAGGAGATTCTCGCGCGGGTGCCGAAGGAGCGTCTCGATCTCCTCACCGGCGAGGCGCGGGTCAGCCTGATGTCGCTGCCCTTCAAGCTGGTGCCCTCGCGCCACCGCCTCGATGTCTGCACCGAGGAGCTGAAGGCGAAGATCCTCGATGCGCGCCAGGTCTTCGCCCGCGACTTGCCGCCCGAGCTTGCCGGCCGCATCGCCTTCTTCGATCCGGATACCTACACCGCCGGCGCCAACCTTCAGGACAACATCCTCTTCGGCAAGACCGCCTATGGCCAGGCCAACGCGCCGGAGAAGGTGCTGGGCGCGATCAGCGACGTTCTCGACGACCTCGGCCTTTGCGACGCGGTGGCCGAAGTCGGCCTCGGCTTCGACTGCGGCATTTCCGGCGGCCGGCTCGCGGCGGTGCAGCGCCAGAAGCTCGCCATCGCGCGCTCGGTCATGAAGCGGCCCGACATCCTGATCCTGGTTGATGCGCTCGGTGCCTTCGATGTCGCGCTTCAGGATCGGCTCTTGGATCAGCTTCTGGCCGAGTTCAAGGGCCGCTGCCTGATAGGCTCGTTCTCGCGCGCCGAGATCGCCGAGCGCTTCGACAATCTTCTGGTGTTGCGCGGCGGCCGCCTGGTGGAAAAGGGCGTTGCCGCCGAGCTGCATCGCGACGGCACGGTTTTCCAGGAACTTCTGAGGCAGAGTTGATGCGCTCTGAAATCCGCACGGAAATCCGCACTGTGCAGGAACGAACCGGTCGCCCGCTCGGCGGACGCGGCTGCGAGGGGAGGAGGCGAAGGTGAGTCTCAACGAAGAAGTCGACCTGCTGCGCAACATTCCGCTGTTCGCGGCACTCCAGCCCTCGAAGCTGAAGCTTCTCGCGTTCACCGAGGCGAGGCCGATGGCGACCAAGCCGAAGATCTTCGAGCCGGTGAAGGCGGTCGGCGCGGCGGCGATCAGCGCGCCGACGATGATCACCGACGAG
>JAJYTL010000182.1 GCA_021793055.1 Pseudomonadota bacterium | reverse complement strand
CACCGCGACCGCGGCCAGCACGCGGCTGTCGCCGATGTCCTCGGCATCGAGGAAATAGCGGCGAAACAGCAGCTCGACCACCCGGTCTTGCGCGCCGCTTTCGCCCGCCCAGCGGATCAGGCGATGCGAATCGAGCGTGTTTGGCGTGCGCGGGATGCCGGCGAAATTGAAGGCGATGCCTTCGCCGCGTCCAGCTTCGGCGACGCGGGCATAGATCTCCGCGCTGTTCGCCTCGGAACCGAACTTGGCGGTGAGATAGCTTTGCCGGTCCATGCCTTCGCGCGGCATGTCGGGATTGAGTTGGAACGGCCGCCACGTGATCTCGACCTGGAGCTCGGGACGTTGCCGCAACGCCTGTGCCAGCCGGCGTTTGCCGATAAAGCACCAGGGGCAGATGGTATCGGAGATGATCTCGATGCGCATGGCGGCGATGTTACGCCTCTTGCGCAGCCGATGGTAGCCCCCGAAACGCCCTCGGCCAGGCGCGCGGGCCGCGCCGCGCCGCACGTCATCCCGTTGAAGGCCTACGGGCGGTGCCGGGCGTCCTTGATCGCGCGCGCGATCAGCGTCGTCGCGGTATCGTTCGGGCAGAGGGTCGAGATGCCGGTGCGAATGCCGACATTGACCGGCTCCGCCAGATTGGCAACGGCGAATTGCGTGTAGTCGATGATGCTGGCGAGGCGGTTGGTCATGACGTTGGCGCCGGCGAGATCGGTCTCGAACAGCGTGACGCAGAATTGTGCACCGCCATAACGGGCGGCCATATCCTCGGTCCGGGTGAGATGACCGATGAGCAATCCGACCTGATGCAACAGTTGGTCGCCCGCCGCGTAGCCCGAATGCCGGTTTATGTGATCGAGGCCGTCGATCGCGAAATAGCCGACGCTGAGGGCGTGGCCGCCGCCGCAAGCGTCGGCGATCTGGCCGTTCAGGTGGTCATGCAAGAAGCTGTGGCTGTAAAGCCCGGTCAGCGTGTCGACGGCGACCGGGGCGTAGGCGTGCTTCACCGACCGGCGCACGGCACGGTCGTAGCGCGCCCGCCCGATCAAAAGGCTAAGGCGGGTGCGGAGGTCGGTTTCGCGCCAGGGCCGGAACATGGTGTCGGTGGCGTCAGAGGGAAGCGGCGTCGTGTCGTCGCTATCGGTAAGGAACAGGACCGACGTCGCCCGGGACCCATCGACGTGGCGCGCGCTCTTGTAGACCGTGCACATGGCCTCCGGCGCCAAGGCAAGGACGGCAGCGTCGTAAGGCGAGGTCGGAGCCGCCGCCGCGAGCGCAGCCTCGGCTGTTTCGGCATCGGTCGAGGCGGTCACGCTCGCCATGTCGCCGAGGGTCTGAAGAAGCCGCTCGCGCTCCCGCTTGTCGGCGGCGGCGATGAGGAGTTGCGCCGGGGTTTCGGCCTGCGCCGTCTCCATCCATCCCGGCAGCAAAAAGCCGTATTTCTCGCCGGTCTGCTGCCGGCGCGCCACTTCCGCCTGCAAGATCGCGAGCCGGTTCGCTGCCATTGCCGTGCGCTGGTCCTGGCTGGCGATACCTGCCCAATTCGTGGAATCCGCCATCCTGACCTTCCTGACGACCTCTCGTAACCTCTCGCTCCGCCGCTACCTTGACGCCGAACGGTTAACGAGGGATTACCGGGCGCGGCTCCCGCGTCTCGCTTGACCTTGGCGGGATGGCACGGGAGCATGCGGGTGCTGGATTGACTTAGGACTGACAAGGAGTTTTGTCGCTATGCCGGATCGTCTGGATGGACGGGTTGCGTTCGTGAGTGGGGCCTCCTCGGGGCTTGGCGCGCATTTTGCCGAGGTGCTGGCGGATGCCGGGGCGCGCGTCGCCCTGGCCGCCCGCCGGCTGGAGCGGGTCGAGGCGCTGGCGAAGCGCCTCAACCTGCCGGAGCGGCCGGCCGCCGCCTTCGCCTGCGACGTCACCAATATCGTGAACATCCGCCAGGCGGTCGCGGCGACCGAGGCGGCGCTGGGGCCTATCGACATTTTGATCAACAACGCCGGGGTCAGCGCCACGCAAAAGATCGTCGATGTCAGCGAGGCTGATTACGACTTGGTGATGGATACCAATCTCAAGGGCGCGTTCTTCCTCGCGCAGGAGATCGGCCGGCGTATGATCGAAGGCGGCCGGGGCGGGCGGATCGTCAATATCGCCTCGGTCGCTTCGTTCAAGGTTCTCGGCCAGCTCGCGACCTACGGCATGTCGAAGGCGGCGCTGGCGCAGATGACCAAGGCGATGGCGGTCGAGTGGGGCCGCCATGAGATCAATGTCAACGCTCTCTGCCCAGGCTATATCGGCACCGAGATCAACGCCGATTTCCTGGCGGGCGAGGGCGGCAAGAAGCTGCTCGCGAAGCTGCCGCGCCACCGGGTCGGCGAGCCCAGGGATCTCGACGGCGCCCTTCTCCTGCTCGTCTCGGGCGAGGAATCTCGCTTCATCAACGGTGCCCTGCTGAGCGTCGACGACGGTTTGGTCCTGACCTGAGGCCAGCTTCGGGCATCGCGCGTCGCGCTCAGTTTCCCGCCGGTGCCAGGCGATAGCCGAGGTTTTGCATGCAGTGGTCTTGCAGCCGCTCCTGCTGCAGGCCCTGATTGAGCCAGTATTGCTGGTGCGCGAGCACGTCGTTCTGGGGCGCCGGCATGAAGCCGGGGACGAAAACCGGCTCCGAGCCGCTCCAGTACCGACCCGTGCCGTGGGTCGCGGCGTAGTTTCGGCAGAGGGCGGCGTCGTGCGCCACCTGCTCCGGGGTTACGCCGGGCTTCTGCCACGCCACGCGGGCGGCGCAGCCGGCGAGAATAAGTGCGAGAAAGAGTCCGGTTCCTCGGCGCGATCGGGTAAAGCGAGCCATCGGCCAAGTGTAAAGTAAGATCGGGCGCCGATCTTGCCTTCTTTGCGGCGCAGGGCGGTTGCCTTGGCAGGGCTGCGGAAAAGGCAAGGCATACGCCCGCGATCCCCTTACCCTCGCGGCCGGGGCAGGATAAACTGTCGCCGCAAATCGTAATCCGGCCGACCTCGGGAAGCGCATGGGGGGCCGCAAGGTTGGAGACCATGGAACATCTGCGGAATTTCTTCTTGCCGATCCATCGCGATGGTTGGCGGTTCGTCTTGCCGCTGGCGGTGGCGACGGTTGTTCTGTGGTGGCTTTGGGCGCCGCTCGGGTGGATTTGTTTCGTGCTCACGGTATGGTGCGTGTACTTCTTCCGCGATCCGCCGCGCGTCACGCCGATCCGGGCCGGGCTCCTGATCAGTCCCGCCGATGGCGTGGTGCAACTGATCGAGCCGGCGCCGCCGCCGCCCGAGCTTGAGATGGGGCCAGACCCGAGAACGCGCATCTCGATCTTCCTCAACCTTTTCGACGTTCATGTGAACCGCGTGCCCGCAGACGGCAAGGTCGTCAAGCTTGCTTACCGCGCCGGCAAGTTCTTTCACGCTGGGCTTGACAAGGCCTCCGAGGAGAACGAGCGGCAGGCGGTCCGGCTGGAACTGCCGGACGGGCGCGAGATCGCCTTCGTGCAGATCGCCGGCCTCGTGGCGCGACGCATCGTCTGCGACCTCGACGAAGGGCAGGCGGTTCGGGCTGGCGAGCGCTACGGCATGATCCGCTTCGGCAGCCGCTGCGATATCTATCTCGACGACGAGATGGTGCCGCTTGTGGCGGTGGGCCAGCGCGCGGTCGGCGGCGAGACGGTGATCGCCGACCTCGCGGCCAACGAGCCGGCCCGGTCCGGGGAGATGCGCTGAATGGCGATTGCCGGTAAGCGCCGCGCGCGGGTTTTTTCCGCCGCCCATCTGGCGCCCAACATCCTGACCATGCTGGCGCTTTGCGCTGGCCTGACCTCGATTCGCTTCGCGCTGCAGAGCCGCTGGCACATGGCGGTGGTCGCAATTGTCGTCGCCGGTGTGCTGGATGGCCTCGACGGGCGGCTCGCGCGTCTCCTCAAAGGGGCCTCAAAGTTCGGGGCCGAGCTCGATTCGCTGTCCGATTTCGTGAGCTTCGGCGTCGCGCCAATGGTGCTGATGTACCTCTGGAGCCTGCAGGCGCTGGGCGGCGTCGGCTGGATCGTCGTCCTCACGTTCAGCATCTGCTGCGCCCTTCGTCTTGCCCGCTTCAATACTGCGCTCGAGGACGTGGACAGGCCGCCCTGGCAGGCCAACTTCTTCACCGGCGTGCCGGCCCCGGCGGCGGCCGGATTGTCGTTGCTGTTCGTCGTCGTCAGTTTCGACGCCGGCGATACCTTTTGGCGCGCGCCAGCGACCAACGCGATCTGGTCGCTGATCGTTGCCTTTCTGATGATCAGCCGGCTGCCGACCTTCTCGTTCAAGAAGATCCGGATCCGCCGCGACGCGGTGCTGCCGGTGCTGCTGGTGGTTGCGGTGCTGGCGGCGGCGCTGGCGAGCTTCCCCTGGTACACGCTGACCGCGCTTCTCGTGCTCTACCTGGCGAGCCTGCCGTTCGCGGCGCGAAGCTACCGGCGCTTCGCCCACGGCGAGGCCGGCTCGCTGATCGGCGCAAGCGATGAGTCCGAGGCCGAAGATCTCGATGCCGAGGACGGCGAAGAGACGCAGCAGGACCGCGCCCAGCCGTTTCCGGGACCTCGCGATGGCGGTACATAAGCTCGATGCCACCGGCCTCAAATGCCCGATGCCGGTGCTGCGCGCTAATCGTGCCCTGCGCCGGCTGAACGGCGGCGACGTCCTGATCGTTTTGGCCACCGACCCCGCGGCGCCCAAGGACTTCGTCCAGTTCTGCGCCGCCGCCGGCCATCGCCTGAAAGACAGCGGCGAGGCCGCGCCGGGCGTCTATCGTTTCGAAATCGAGGTCGGGGCTTGAGACGGGCGTAGGCGGCTATGTCTTCGCGGGGTCCCGATCCAAGGCCGCGAGGGCTTGGCGGTAGACGGTCGCGGTGCGGCGATCGAAGGCGACGAAGACCACGCGCTCCGGCTGCGCGTGGACCTCGAGATCGGCCTTGACCGTGGCCACTGCGATCTGCGTCGCGGGCTCGAGCGGGTAGCCATAGATGCCGGTCGAGATCGCCGGAAAGGCGACGCTGCGGGCACCGGCCTCGCGCGCTAGCGCTAGGCTCCGGCGATAGCAGCTCTCAAGGGCTTCGGCCTCGCCCGCCCGTCCGTCGCGCCATACCGGGCCGACCGTGTGGATGACCCATTTGGCGGCGAGCTTGTGGCCGCGGGTGAGGCGGGCCTCGCCGGTGGGGCAGCCGCCGAGGGCGCGGCATTCCGCGAGCAGTTCGGGCCCGGCGGCGCGATGGATGGCGCCGTCGACGCCGCCGCCGCCCAGCAGCGAACCGTTGGCGGCGTTGACGATGGCATCGACCGTTAGGCGGGTGATGTCGCCTTCGACCACGGTCATGCGCCCGCCGCTTGGCACCGCCGTTCGCTAGCGCGCGATGATTTCGGGCCGGATCGACCCAAAATCATGTTCGTGCGCGGCTCCGATGAGGGGGACCACGCGTTAGCGTCCCGCCTTGTAGAGCAGATGGGATTTGTACCTGAGATCGTAGCGCAGGAAGTGGTTCAGCAGCAGGGAGCGGAAATAGAGGGCAAGTTCGCGGGCCGGCGGCGAGGGATTGGGAATCTCGGCGAGGTCGTCGACGACCTTCGCCAATTCCTGTTCGATGCGGCGGTGCTCGGCGGCATGGCCTGTGATGTCGGGATAATCTTCATGGGCGAGGATTTGCTCCTCGCGGCGAAAATGCGCGACGCAATTGGCGCGCATCTGCAGCACCAGCTCAATCAGTTCCGCCCATGGCCGATCCAACGCGAGAACGGCCAAAATGATATTGGTGTCGTCGATGAGCTGCCGGTGATCGTCGTCGATCTCGGCGTGGTCGGTATTGAGAGCGTCGAGCCATTCAATGCGCTGAAACAGCGAATTGTCCTCGGGCATATCTACCATACGCAGGCGGTCTCCATGTCCGGTACAGAACCCCCAAGACCGGCCTGAGCGGGCAATCGATCCGCTTCCGGCCCCGGTTGGCGAGCGTCACAGGAACAGACGTAGGCGGTGCCGGGTGAGGGATTTGAACCCCCGGCCTTCGGTTTACAAAACCGCTGCACTACCCCTGTGCTAACCCGGCCCCCGACGACACGGTGTTGACGTTACGCTGCAGCATCGTCCCTCGCAAGCTCATAGAGAGCGACCGCCGCTGCATTGGAAACATTGAGGCTTTCCGCTTCGGCGACGATCGGCAGACGGACCAGATCATCGCAGCGCTCGCGGGTCAGGCGGCGCAGCCCGCTGCCCTCGGAACCGAGCACCAGCGCGATGTCGCCGGCGGGCGCGGCGCCGGCGAGAAGCCGCTCGGCCCTGGCCTCGAGCCCAAGGCGCCAGTAGCCTGCGGCCCCGGCCTGGTCCAGAGCGCGGGCGAGGTTGGTGACGCGCACCAACGGGACCGTCTCGAGGGCGCCCGAGGCGGCCTTGGCCAGGGCGCCGCTGACCTCGGGCGCGTGCCGCTCGGTGACCACGATGGCGCCGGCCCCGAATGCCGCGGCCGAGCGCAGGATGGCACCGACGTTATGGGGATCGGTGACCTGATCGAGGAACAGTACCACCCGGCCCCGC
>JAJYTL010000181.1 GCA_021793055.1 Pseudomonadota bacterium | reverse complement strand
CCGCCGCCGGCGAGCAAACAGGCCGTGCGCGATGCGCTTCGCGCCAAGGGTGAGGTCGGCGAGCGCGAGTGGCAGCGGCTTCAGGCGCTGGCCTATGGCCAGCGGATGGCGGAGGCGGAGCTGATCGCGGGGGTAGGCGAATTTCTCGGCCGTTGCCAGGGCGCGGGCGTTCCGGTCTGCATCGTGAGCCACAAGACGCGCCGTTCGCCGGTCGACGACAGCGGCACGGATCTTTGCGGCGCGGCGCTCTCGTGGATGGAGGAGAAGGGGTTCTTTGCCGCGGCCGGGCTCGGTCTGGCGCGCGAGCAGGTCTATTTCGAGCCCACGCGCCAAGCGAAGGTCGCTCGCATCTCGGCGCTTGGCTGTACGCATTTCATCGACGACCTGCCGGAAGTTTTCGGCGAACCGGATTTCCCGGGAGCGGTCGAGGCGATTCTTTTCGATCCTTCGCAGGCGGCAGCCGACGGCGCCTGGAAGCGCTTCGCCGATTGGCACGGGATCAGCGATCATGTCTTCGCTCACGCCGTCCGCGCCTGATCTCACGGCCTTCGCCGCGACCGCCTCGGCCCTGGCCCCGACCCCGGTCCGCCGCTTGGTCGCCGTGACCGGCGGGGCCAACAACCGCCTGTTCCGAGTCGAGGACGAAAACGGCACGGCCTACGCCCTGAAGGCCTATCTACGGGATCGCAGCGACACGCGCGATCGCATCGGGCGCGAGTGCCAAGGACTGAGCTTTCTCTGGCGCCGGGGGCTTCGCGCCGTGCCACGGTTTGTCGCCCTCGATGCGGCGGCGGCCTGCGCGCTCTTTTCCTGGGTCAACGGCGAGCCGGTTGGCCGCGCGGGCGCGCGGGATATCGACGCGGCGCTCGGCTTCATTCGCGACCTTAAAGGCGCCGCGGCGCACGGCGAGGCGGCGGCGCTGCAGCCGGCGGCCGAGGCATGTCTTTCCGGCGCGGCGCTCGTCGGTCAGATCGAGGGCCGATTGGCACGGCTCCGCCAAGCTGCCCGAGGCAACCCGGTCCTCGCGAGTTTTCTCGAGGACGGCATCGCGCCGCGCTTGGCGTCCTATGGCAGGGCGGCCGAGACCGGCTTCGCCGCGGCGGGGTTGAGTTTCGACGCGCCGTTGCCGCGGGCCTTTCAGACCTTGTCGCCGAGCGACTTCGGCTTTCACAACGCGCTCCGCACCGGCGGGCGGAACCTCGTCTTCCTCGATTTCGAGTATTTCGGCTGGGACGATCCGGCAAAGCTGGTGGCCGATTTCCTGCTGCACCCGGGCATGCGCCTTGGTCCGGCGCAAAAGGCCCGGTTTCGGAGCGGCGCGAAAGCTATCTTCGCCGCCGATCCGGCTTTTTCGCTCCGCCTTCGGCTGTTCTATCCGCTGTTCGGCCTGCGCTGGGTCGCCATCATCTTGAACGAGTTTCTGCCCGAACGCTGGCATCGGCGAGCCTTCGCCGGGGCCGATGATCAAGCGGCCGCGGCCGCGCGCCAGCTCGCGAAGGCGAAACGGCTGCTGGCGCGGCTGACGGCGTCCAACGGAGGGATTCCCAATGACGGCTAGTCCGAGCTTCTTCGCGACGGCGCTCGCGCGCGCCGAGGCGGCATTCACCGCCCACCCGGCGCCCCTTGATGCGCGTTCGCGGCATCTGCGCCGCTTGGCGGTCGATGGTCTGCGCGGCGGCAATCGCGGGCACCTCGGATCGGCGTTCTCGGCGATCGAGATTCTCCGGGTGCTTTACGACGAGGTGCTGCGCCATGACCCGCGAAACCCGACCTGGGCGGATCGCGATCGTCTGCTGCTGTCCAAGGGGCATGGCTGTCTCGGACTTTATGCCGTGCTCGCGGACAAGGGCTATTTCCCGCTTTCGGAGCTGGACCGTTTCTGCCGTTTCGACGGAATTCTCGGCGGGCACCCGGATGCGAAAAAGATCCCGGGGGTCGAGGCGTCGACTGGCGCGCTTGGCCATGGCCCTTCGATCGGTCTTGGCATGGCGCAGGCGGCGCGGCTCCAAAAACGCGACTGGCGCGTGTTCGTCATTACCGGTGACGGCGAAATCAACGAGGGTTCCGTCTGGGAGGCGGCGATGTGTGCCGGGAAGCACCGGCTCGACAATTTCACCGTCATCGTCGATTACAACAAGCATCAGTCCTATGCCTCGACGGCCGAGGTGCAGGACCTCGAACCTCTGGTCGACAAGTGGCAGAGCTTCGGATTTGCCGTTTGCGAGGTCGATGGCCACGATGTCGGCGCGCTGCGCGAGGTTCTGGCGGAGTTGCCCTTCGACCAGGGCGGGCGGCCGAACGCGATCATCGCCCATACGATCAAGGGGCGGGGCGTCTCCTACGCCGAGAACAACGTCGAGTGGCATCATAAATCCAATCTCGCGGCAGACGAGATCGCCGCCCTTTATCGCGAACTCGAGGGCTAGCCGATGCGCAAGAAAAGTCTGAGCTGCGTTCTGGAGTTGGCGCGCCGCGATCCGCGCGTGGTTTTCATCGGTTCCGATCTTGGCGTCGGCACGCTCGAAGAATTCCGCCGCGAGATGCCGGAGCGCTTCTTCATGGAAGGCGTCGCCGAGCAGAACATTATCGGCATGGCGGCCGGGCTCGCGCTGGAGGGCTTCATTCCCTATGTCAACACCATCGCGACCTTTCTCACCCGCCGCTGTTACGAGCAGGTGGCGGTCGATCTCTGCTATCACAATCTGCCCGTCCGCCTGATCGCCAACGGTGGCGGTCTGGTCTACGCGCCGCTCGGGCCGACCCATCTCGCGATCGAGGACATGGGCATCATGCGGGCGCTGCCGAATATGACCGTTCTGGCGCCGGCCGACGCCGCGGAAATGGGGCGCCTCGTGCCGCAGACCCTGGATGTGCCGGGCCCGGTCTATATCCGCCTCGGCAAGGGCGGCGATCCGGTGGTGACGCCGGCGGACGACCAGAGCGCGATCGGCCAGGGCGTTGTCTTGCGCCGGCCGGGGCGATGCCTGTTCATCGCCACCGGGATTATGAGCGGCCGGGCTCTTGCCGCGGCCGAGCTTCTCGGCGCGCAGGGGCTGGCCTGCGGCGTCCTTCATCTGCCGACGGTGAAGCCGTTGGACGAGGTGAAGATCCTGGAGCTTACGACCGGGGTCGAGGCGATCTTCACCGTCGAGGAACATGTCCTCCCGACTGGGCTCGGCAGCGCCGTGAGCGAACTGCTCATCGATCGGAGGCCGGGCCGCGTGCCGCCGCTCCATCGCTTCGGGATTCCGGACCGCTTCCCTGACCGTTACGGCAGCCAGGACGAGCTTCTCGATTATTTCGGCCTGTCGCCGGCGCAACTCGCGACGCGGGCGCTCAGCTTAGCCGGGAGGCAGGCGGCATGAACGTGCCCCGCATCGACGCGATGCCGAGTTTCGTCGCGGCCGACGAGGCGGCGCTGGCCGATCGCTTTCTCAGCGCCGGCCACGTTATCCTGCCGGTTGAGGATATTGTCGGCCTTAAGCGCCTGCGCCGCACGGCGGCCGGGCTCGCCGCTAGGCATCTCGGTCTGGATCCTAGCCTTGCGGACGATCTGCTGCTCGATCAGGTTCACCGGCACGTCACGGTCGATAAACTCAACGCGCTCCGCCTCCACGTGATCGAAGGTTTGAATGCGCTGGCCTGGCTGCGGCCGCTCTATTTCGGCTTGGCCCGGCAGGCCCTCGGCGCCTTGGTCGGCAACGAGTTGGTGATGCAACGGCGGCTCAACCTCTCGATCCAGATGCCGGACGACGCGAGCTCCTTGTTGCCGGTGCATGCGGATGTCTGGGACGGCGATTCGCCCTTTGAAGTGGTTGCCTGGTTGCCGCTGGTGGATTGCCACGATACCAAGAGCATGTTCCTGCTACCGCCCGACAAGGGCGCGGCGATCGAGGCCGAGTTCGGCCGCTTTCAGGGTAAGAGCGAGCAGGATATCTTCGCCGCCATCGAACCCGATCTCGAATGGCTCGACGTGCCGTTCGGGCATGTGCTGCTGTTCAGCCAGAATCTGATGCACGGCAATGTGGTGAACCGCGAGACCGAAACCCGATGGTCGATGAACTGCCGCTTTAAGAGCTTGTTCAGCCCTTATGCCGGAAAGCGTCTCGGCGAGTTTTTCGCCCCGATCACGATCCGCCCGGCGACCCGGCTCGGCATGAGCTATCGTTTTCCCGAGGGTCTTCATGAGTAATCGGCGGGGCTATCGCGGCTATATCGCAAGCCGGCCGGTGCGCGGGCTGATGCAGCCGCAGCAGGTACAGAACCTGGTGGTGCGCGACTACGCGGCCCGGCGGCGGGTGACCTATCTCCTGAGCGCCACGGAATATGCCATGCCGGCGTGCTATCTGATCCTGGAAACGGTCATGCGCGAGCTGCCCGAAATCAAAGGCGTCATCTGCTATAGCCTGTTCATGCTGCCCGAGCGGGCGGCGCGCCGCCGCGAGCTTTATGAGAGGATTTTCGCCGCCGGCTGCAGTCTGCACGGCGCGTTGGAGAACATGGCGGTCGTGGATTGGCAGGATGTTGCTGCGCTCGAGGATATTTTCCTGGTCGACCGGATCGCTGCCCGGGCGGTGCCGCCGGAGCTGGTCTCGTGAACGAGGTCGATTTCATCACGCGGGTTCACCAGTCCACGAAGCGCGACTATGTCGGGCGCGTGACCAGCGCCGACAAGGCGCACTGCGCCGAAGTGGCCGGCCGCTTCGACGTCGAATATTGGGATGGCGAGCGGCAATACGGCTACGGTGGCTATCGCTACGACGGACGTTGGCACGATGTGGCGGCGGCCATGGTGCGTCATTACCGCTTGACGCCCGAGACCCGAATCCTCGATGTCGGCTGTGGCAAGGCGTTCTTGCTCTACGAGTTCACGAAACTTCTGCCTGGCGTCGAGGTGCGCGGCATCGATATCTCGGCTTACGGTATTGCCAACGCGAAGGAAGAGGTGCGGGACCGCCTCGACCATGGCTCGGCGGCGAAGTTGCCCTATGCCGACAACAGCTTCGATTTCATCGTTTCGCTCAATACGCTGCACAATCTCTTCAACTACGATCTCGACGCGGCGCTCCGCGAAATGACGCGGGTGGCACGCGGGCCGCAATATCTCACCGTCGAGTCCTATCGGAATGAGCGTGAAAAGGCGAACCTGCTCTATTGGCAACTGACCTGCCGCGCTTTTATGACTCCGAAGGAATGGCGATGGGCCTTTGCCCAGGCGGGATACGCCGGCGACTATGGTTTCATCTATTTCGAGTAGGCGGGCATGAATATCGAGACGCGGACCAAGGAACGCCAATACGAGGCTTGCCTCGAGGTCGCGGAAACGCACGGTCGCACGCGGCTCGGCTTGATGACCAATCAGGTCTGGCACGAGGACCCGAAACGCTTGGCCTTCGTGCTCGCGCGCTACAAGTTCGTCTCGCGCATGCTCGCCGGTCTGGGATCGGTTCTCGAAATCGGTTGCGCCGACGCCTTCGCCAGCCGGATCGTGCAGGCCGAGGTCGGACAACTGACGGCGATCGATTTCGACCCCGTCTTCATTGCCGATGCCGTGGAGCGGATGGAGCCGCATTGGACCTTCGGCGTGGCGGTGCACGACATGCTGGCCGGGCCCTACGCGGGGCCCTTCGACGGTGCTTACAGCCTTGACGTTCTGGAGCACATCGATCCCAAGGACGAGGACCGCTTTGTCGGCAATATCGCCGCCTCGCTCAAGCCGGAAGGGGTCGCGATCATCGGCATGCCGTCTCTGAACTCGCAGGTCTATGCCTCGGAGCAAAGTCGTATCGGCCATATCAACTGCAAGCAGGGCGAGGATTTGAAGGGGTTCCTCCAAGGCCACTTCCAGAATGTGTTCCTGTTCTCGATGAACGACGAGGTGGTGCATACGGGATTCCATCCGATGGCGCATTATTACCTTGCGCTTTGCTGCGCGCCCCGGCGCGCCTGAGCGGCGGTGGCGGTGGCGGTGGCGGCGGTGGCGGCGATGGGCAAAGCGACCCCTGGCGGTGCCCGCGTCCTGATCGTTGGCGGCGACGGGTTGATCGGATCGGCTCTCAGGCGCGGCCTGCCTGAACTGGGATTCGACGTTGCCGCGAGCAGCCGCCGGCCGGGAAGCACGCTCGCGCTCGATCTCGGTAACCCCGGTTCGTGGCCTGATCTCGGCGGATTCGACGCCGCCGTGATCGTCGCGGCGCTGGCGCGGCTTGGCGACTGCGACCGCGCGCCCGAGCAAAGCCGCGAGATCAATGCGCTCGCGCCCAAAATCCTCGCCGAACGCCTTGCCGGGCAAGGAACTTACGTCGTCCAGATTTCGACCGATAAGGTGTTCGACGGCTCGCGTCCACTTCGCCGGCGGGAGGAGCCGACCTGTCCTAACACCGTTTACGGCCGCCACAAGGCCGAGGCTGAGGATGCCGTGCTCAAGACCGGGGGGGCGGTGCTACGGCTGAGCAAGGTGCTGGCGCCCGATCTCGCGTTGCTTTGGGGCTGGGCCACGGAGCTTGTCGCGGGCCGCGCCGTTCAGGCCTTCTCCGACATGTGGCTCGCGCCGGTCACCGTTGGCTTCGTGGTGGACCTGCTCGCCCGTCTGCTGGCGGACCGGCCGCTTGGGATTTTCCACGCCACCGGCGGCGAGGACCGGCCCTACGCCGAATTGGCCCGGAGGCTGGCCATAGC
>JAJYTL010000180.1 GCA_021793055.1 Pseudomonadota bacterium | reverse complement strand
GCGCTCGGAGGACGAGATCTGGTTCACCTTCGGCTGGCCGTACGAGACCACCGCCTGCGTGACCCGGTTGATCTTCTCCGGTCTCTTCGACGAAATGCCGGGCCTCAAGATGATCACCCACCACATGGGCGGCATGGTGCCGTTTTTCGCGGGCAAGATCGACCTCGGCTTCGATCAGATTTTCTACGGCGAGACCGGCAAGAACCCGGTCGCGGAGAAAGCGGGGCTGAGGCGGCGGCCCGGCGATTATTACCGCATGCTCTATGCCGACACGGCGCTCAACGGCTCGGTGGCGGCGACGCGCTGCGGCCATGCCTTTTTCGGCACGTCGCATTGTCTGTTCGCGACCGACGCGCCGTTCGACGCCGAGGAAGGACGGGCGTTGATCCGGGAAACCGTGAACGCCGTGAACGCGCTCGAGATTTCGGACGCGGAAAAGCAGCGCATTCTATCTGGCAATGCGCGTGACCTTCTCAGGCTCGGCTGATCGGCCGGGCGCTCATTTCCGATATGGGGATCAAGGGATGAAAACGGAGACCATTCGAGTGCCGCTGCGTGACGGCGAGATGGGGGCCTATCTCGCGATTCCGGACAAGACGCCTGTCGGCGCGGTCATCGCGATCATGGAGATCTGGGGCGTCAACGACACGATGCGCCATCACGCCCATGAGTTCGCGGAAGCGGGTTTGATCTGCCTCGTGCCCGATCTCTTCTGGCGCCAGGAGCCGGGGGTCGAGCTTTCGGACGGCAATCCCGCGGACGTGGAGAAGGCCTTCGATCTCTACTATGGCTTCGACTACGACCTCGGCGTCCGCGACATGGAGGACACCGCCAAATACCTCGCCGGCTTGAAGGAATGCAACGGCAAGGTCGGCGCGGTCGGTTACTGCCTCGGCGGCAAGCTCTGCTATCTCATGTGCTGCCGCACCGATATCGATTGTGCGGTCGGCTATTACGGGACCTATATCGAGCACAATATCCGCGAGGTCAAAAACCTGCATCGCCCCTTCATGCTGCACATGGCGATGCGCGACCGCTGGGTTCAGGCCGAGGTCAACGATCTCCTGTTGCGGCGCCTGTCACCCAATCCGTTGGTGGAAATTCACCAGTATCCGAACGCCGACCACGCCTTCGCGCGCTACGGCGGCAAGACCTATTCGAAGCCCGAGGCGGATCGCGCTCTCGGCCTTTCACTCGACTTTCTCCACCGCCATCTTGGGTGAGCAAGCGGGCGGGCCTCCCGACGCCTAGGCCGGGCGTTCAGACCCGACGGGTTTTCAGATTCAGGTTTGTTCAAGCGCTGCGCCCGGCCGGCCCCGGTACCGCGCGGCTTAAGGCTGTGCCGGCGGGGGGCAACCCTGTCCTCCATCCTCCGGCCTCGCGCCTGATATTATTTCACAATGTGAAATAATTATTACCCCTTGGCCCGCAGGCCACTAGGGGCTGCTAAGAGAGCCGCAGCTCTTGGTGCTGCTTGGCTCGCTCTTTTGGCGAATTGCGCCGTTGCGGTCGCCCACCGTCAGATATCTGATATGGTCGGTTGACATGCCACGATACAAAACATACAACCCAACGCGATGACTATTGCCCTGTCGCGCGCGCTTTTGCGTCGGCGGGAACAAGCCAGCGACGTCACCCTCTTCCGGGGCCCGCGGTCAGGCGCGCCGAGTCTATCAGGCGGGCTCGATGCGATCCTGGCGGGTGGGGCGGCACTATCAGGAGGTCACAGCCAGCATGCCGAAAATGAAAGGCGGAGAACTTATCGCCGAATTCCTGATCCGGGAAAAGATTCCCTATGTCTTCGGCATCTGTGGCCACGGCAATGTCGGGCTTTTGGACCCCCTATATAACGTCCGCGACAAGATCAAGCTGGTCTCGCCGCGCCACGAACAGATTGCGGGCCATATGGCCGATGCCTATTTTCGGGTCAAGCACCAGCCGGTCGCGACCCTGACCTCCTGCGGTCCCGGCTCGGCCAATCTGGTGATGGCGCTGGCCGTGGCGCAAACCGATTCCTCGGCGCTTCTCGCGATCACCGCCAACGTGCCGACCTCGCAGTTCAACCGCAGCCCCTTCCAGGAGTTGAACCGGCACAATCAGGCCGATTTCCCGAACGTCATCCGCCCGGTGGTGAAACGGAGCTTCCAGCCGACTCGGGTCGACATGCTGCCCTTGGCGCTGCGCCAGGCGGTGACGACGATGACCAGCGGCCGGCCCGGGCCGGTCAATCTCGACGTGCCGTTCAACCTATTCCAGGAGGAGGACGACGTCAGCCTCGAGAGCCCCTGGGATGGCTTCAACCAGCGCCGCTCCGGCGCCGCGCCCGAGGACGTTTCGCGCACCGCCGAGATGCTGCTCGCGGCCAAGCGGCCGGTGCTGTTCATCGGCCATGGCGTCACCTTGTCGGAGGCGAGCGCGGAGCTCACCGCGCTTGCCCACCGGCTCCAGATTCCGGTGCTGAGCTCGCCGAACGGCATGGGCTGCCTCGACATGACCGATCCGCTCTCGCTCGGGTTCATCGGCCGCAATGGCGCCTATCCGGCCAATCAGGCGGGACGCTATGCCGACGTCGTGCTCGCCATCGGCGCCCGTTTCGACGATCGTTCCTCTTCGTCCTGGCTGCCCGGCTATTCCTGGAACTTCCCAGTCACCAAGCTCGTGCATGTCGATGTCGATCACGCAGAGCTTGGCCGCAACTATCCGCCGGATCTCGCCGTTCTTGCCGACGCCCGCACCTTCCTGCGCCAGCTTCTCGGCGAGCTCGAAGCGCGCGACGCGAAAGGCGAGGGGCGCACGAAGCCCTGGCTCGACGAGATCGCGACTTGGCGCGCCGAATGGGACGCCTTCACGCGGCCGAATTTCGATCTTCACACCTCGCCGATGCGCCCCGAGCGCGTGGTCGCGGATTGTCGGGCGGTGATTCCGGACGACGCCATCATCTCGCTCGATTCCGGCGTGCACCACAATTGGTACATGCAGTTCTGGCAGGCGCGGCGGCCGCAGACCATGCTCAATACCTGGGGCTTCTCCGGCATGGGCTTTGGCCCGGCGGGCATCCTCGGCGCCAAGCTCGCGGCGCCCGACAAGCCCTGCATCTCGATCTGCGGCGACGGCGGCTTCACCATGGTGCCGCAGGTTCTCTGTACCGCGGTCGAATACAACATCCCGGCCGTCTGGGTGGTGTGGAACAATTTCGCCTGGGGCGCCATCCGCGATCTGCAGCATGGTCTCTTCCAGGGCCATGAGATCGGCACCGCCTTCTACGAGGGTGCGAACCAGACCCCGTACAATCCCGACTTCGCCGCCTGGGCGCGCGCCGCCGGTGCCGAGGGCATCACGGTGAAGAAGTCCGAGGAATTCGCCGGCGCCCTCGAGCACGCGATCAAGCTGAACAAGCCCTGCCTGCTCGATGTGCACGTCGATGCCAACGTGCGTCCGCCGGCTACCGGCACCTGGACCCTGCCGCCGATCGCGGCCAAGGAGCCGGTGTTTGGCAAGAGGGTCGTCCGCACGTCTTGAGCGCCTGCCGGCGGGCAACCGGAACCGGAGGGGGAAGATGTCGCGCATCGTGGTAACCGGAGCAAATGGCTTCCTCGGCAGCGCGGTGGTCGCGGCGCTGGCCGCGCGTGGCGACGAGGTCACCGCCTTCGACATGGCGCAAGGTCCGGCGTTGCAGGCCGCGGCGGCGCGCTTTCCCAATCTCCGCCTGGTGTCGGGCGAGATCACCGAATGGCAGCATGTGGTCGAGCTGTTGCGCCGGGCCGAGCCCGACGCGGTGGTTCATCTCGCGGCCATCGTGGGCGTGGTCAATTCGATGGCCGCGCCGTTCGCCACTATGCGGGTCAATATCGGCGGCGCGCTGAACGTCCTTGAGGCGATGCGCCTTCTTGGCTTGAAGCGCTTCGTCAATATGAGCTCGGAAGAGATTTACGGCGATTTCG
Source organism: Pseudomonadota bacterium (assembly GCA_021793055.1). Lineage (GTDB taxonomy): Bacteria > Pseudomonadota > Alphaproteobacteria > Ferrovibrionales > Ferrovibrionaceae > JAJYTL01. Next base: position 2,802 of record JAJYTL010000180.1, on the reverse strand, counting down.
AAAGCGCGCGGATCACCGAGGACCATCCCTGCCGTCCGGTCATGCCCTATGGCATCTCGAAATTCGCCGTCGAGCAACTCGCGCGCGACTATGTCCGGCTGCACGGCATGGAATGCATCCATCTTCGCACCTGCTGGGTCTATGGCCCCGGCTTGCCGCGTCCGCGCATTCCGAAAACCTTCATCGACGCGGCGCTCAAGGGCGAGCCGCTGCACATGGCGTCGGGCGGCGATTTCCGCGTCGACCAAGTCTATATCGGCGATCTGGTGGCCGGCGTCCTGGCGGTGCTCGACAAAACCGATCACCGCTTCGACGCCTATCATATCGCGACCGGCGCTTCGCCGTCGCTGCGCGAGATCGTCGAGATCGTGAAGGAGCTGGTGCCGGGCGCCGATCTCTCGATCGGTCCCGGGCCCTACGATTTCGGCCGCGGCATTGCGACGGTGAGGAAAGGCGCGCTCGACGTTTCCCGCGCCCGCGCCGAACTCGGCTACGTGCCGAAATACGATATCCGGGCCGGCATCGCGGCCAATGTCGAGGCCACGCGCCGCGCCCTCGCCGCGACGGCCTAAGAGCCAGGCGGACGTGGCATCCGCCTAAGGGTTAACGGGACGTGGCATCCGCCTAAGGGTTAACGGGACGCGGCTTCCGCCTAAGGATTAGCGGGACGCGGCTTCCGCCTAAGGATTAGCGGGACGCGGCTTCCGCCGCGATGCGGCCGGCGCGCCGTCCCGAGACGAACGCCCAGGCAAGGTGGTGGCCGTGGCCCTTGAGCAGAAGCCCGCCCTGGCCGGTCGCGCCCGCGGCATAGAGCCCGGGGATCGGCTTGCCGTCCTCGTCCAGCACCCGATGCCGCTCGTCGACCGCGAGCCCGCCCTCGTTGTGAACGAAGACGGCACGCACCGGACCGAGCGCGGTGAAGGGCGGCTCGCTTAGCGGCAGTCGCGTGCCGTCGCCGCCAAGCTTCGCGATCTCGGCATTGCGCGCGGCGACGGTTTGCTCCAGCGCCGCGCCATCAATGCCGAGGCTTTGCCCAAGCGCCGCCAGCGTCGGCGCGGTCTTGTAGACGTCGGGCCGATTGCGCCGGTAATCGGGGATATAGGCATAGGCGACGCCGGGCGCGGTCGAGACGAAATGCGGCCAGGCGCTGAACAGTTCTGCGATGCGCCGATCGATCAGGATATAGCCGATCTTGTCCGCTTGATCCGGCAGCGCATAGGCGGGTCGGTCGCGTTCGTCGCAAAAGCGCTGTCCGGCCTTGTTGACCAGCAGGGCGCCGTGCTCGAAGAGGCCTGGCGCGGGCGCGAGCGCGGTGGTGAGAAACGCCATCATGAACGGGCGTAGGATCGCCTGCGGCATGTAGTCGAGCGCCCATTGCATGAAGTTGGCGAGGATGCGCCAAGGCGGTAGCCGACGCACCAGGGTTACGTTCGCAGGCGGGATGAAGCGGATTTCAGGACCGAGCGCGAGATCGCCGTTCAGGATGCGGGCGCCGAGCTTGAGCGCGAGCTTCTGCCCATCACCCGTCGCGGTGAGGTTGACCGCTTCGACCTTGGCTTCCTGCGCGCCCATATAGCGCGCCTTAAGGTCGGTGCCGTTGGTGAAATCGCCGGCGGCGAGAACGATTCCGCTGCGGGCGTCGAAACGCCTGCTGCCGCCCGCCGCATCGCCGCAAACCAGGCCTATGACGCGGCCGCCCTCGCGCACCAGCTCGGTCGCCCGGCTGTCGGTTCGGATCTCGACGCCGATGCGGCGGGCATGGCGTTCCAGGTGATAGATGTAGGAGCGCGAGTTCGGCAGCACGTTGTGCATGCGCGGCTTGCGGTGCGGCGGCTCCGGCATCGGCCCATAGAAGCGGACGCCGAGCGCCATCAGCCAGCGGAAGGCGTCGGGCACCTCGTCGCAGAGGATGCGGCGGAGATCGTCGTTGTCGCGCGCGGCAAGCGCCCCTTCGGCGAAGAGCGGCATGTCGGCCCAATGGTCGCTTGGGTTGTCGTCGATGCCGCGCTTTTTCTGGTGCGGCGTGCCGGTGGCCGAGATCGAGCCGATCGACCAGGCCGTCGAGCCGCCGAGCTCCGGGTTCTTCTCCAGAAGGAGGACGCTCTTGCCCGCCGCGCGGGCCTCGATCGCGGCGGCGAGGCCCGCGCCGCCGCCGCCGACCACGATCACGTCGAAGGTTGTGCCGAAGCTGTCGCTTGCCATCGCCCGCCGTTTCCTCTGGTCAGTCGTTTCCTGTCATCGGAAACGCCCTACCGGTTGCTTCCGGCCGCGGTCCGCCCGGCGCTGCCGCCGGCGATCTTGCCGAAGACCGCGCCGGCCATCAGGCCGGTGCCGCCCGGATAGTTGAAGTAGAAGAGACCACCGACCATCTCACCCGCAGCGTAAAGGCCGGGGATGGGATCGCCTTCGGTGTCAATCACCTGGGCGTCGCGGTTCACCCGCACGCCGCCGAAGGTGAAGGTGATGCCGCAGGTCACCGCATAGGCCTCGAAGGGCGGCTCCTCGACGGTATTGGCCCAGTTCGACTTCGGGATCGCGAGGCCCTTGGTGCCGCGGCCGTCCTTGATATTCGGGTTGAACGGCACGTCGGTCTTGACCGCGGCGTTATAGGCCTTGATGGTCTCAAGCGCCCGCTCCGGATTGACGTCGTCGAGTTTCTGCACCAGCTCCTCCAGCGTGTTGGCCTGCACCTTGGTGACCTGGCGGATGCGATACTCGTCGCGCAACAGATGCAGCACCTTGCGGTCGAAGATCTGCCAGGCAAACTGGCCCGGCTGGTTCAGCACCACGCGGCCGTAGATC
>JAJYTL010000179.1 GCA_021793055.1 Pseudomonadota bacterium | reverse complement strand
GGCGCGCCAAGCGGAAGCTGAGCGCAATCGGCGCGCCAAGGTGATCAACGCCGAGGGCGAGCGCCAGGCCGCGCAGACCCTGGTCGAGGCCGCGCAGGCGCTCGCGCAGCAGCCGAGCGCGATGCAGCTGCGCTACCTGCAGACGCTCGCGGACATCTCGCACGACAAGTCGCAGCTGATCGTCTTCCCGCTGCCGCTCGATCTGATCGGGCCGCTGCTGAACCGCGGCGGCACGCCGCCGAAGGGCTGAGGCGCGATGGGGTCGTAGTCCTCGCTCGGGCGTCTGCCGGTGGTGGCGGGCGCGGCGCTGCTGGCGCTCGCGACGATCGCCGGCGCGGTCGGGTCGCGCTCGACCGTGGCGATCAGGCTGCGGCCAAGATCGAGCATCTCAGCCGCGCTCCCGAAGCCTTGCCGGCGCGCCGGCCGGGACATTTCCGGCCTGTCCCCGAATTTCCCATATCAGCCGCGGCACGACGCTCCTCCTTAACCGCCGGGGTTCTGATGCCCCGGGGCGGCGGCGTCACTTTGCCATAAGGAGGGCCGTCCGACCATCCCGCGCCGACAACGAAAAAATGCAGGCGGGACGGCGAAAAGCCGCCGCGTCACGCGGCGTTGCGCAGACCGAGCCGCGACCAGACCTTGGTCAGGGCGGTGGCAAGCTCGGCAATCATGGCGTCGTCATGCGCCGGCGATGGCGTCAGGCGAAGCCGCTCCTTACCGCGTGGGACGGTGGGATAATTGATCGGCTGGATATAGATGCCGTAATCGTCGAGCAACATGTCGCTCGCCCGCTTGCAGAGGCCGGCATCGCCGACGAAAACCGGAACGATATGGCTTTCCGACGGCATCACCGGAAGACCTGCCTCGCGAAGCCGCCGCTTGGTCGCGGCCGCGCGCTCCTGATGGCGCTGGCGCAACGTGTTGGTCGCGCGCACGTGGCGGACGCTGGCCAGCGCGCCGGCCGCGACCACGGGCGGCAGCGACGTGGTGAAGATAAAGCCCGCGGCATAGGAGCGGATCGCGTCGCAAAGCGCGTCCGAAGCGGTGATATAGCCGCCGACCACGCCGAAGGCCTTGGCCAGCGTGCCCTCGATCACGGTCAGGCGGTCCATCACGCCGTCGCGCTCGGCGACGCCGCCGCCGCCCTGGCCATAAAGGCCGACGCCATGCACTTCGTCGAGATAGGTCATCGCATTGTAGCGGTCGGCGAGATCGCAGATGCCAGCGATCGGCGCCATGTCGCCATCCATCGAATAGACCGATTCGAAGGCGATCAGCTTCGGCGTACCGGGATCGGTGGCGCGCAACAGCGATTCCAGATGATCGAGATCGTTATGGCGGAATATCTTCTTGGCGCAGCCCGATTGGCGGATGCCGTCGATCATCGAAGCGTGGTTCAGCGCGTCGGAGAAGATCACGCAGCCCGGCAGAAGCTGGCCGAGCGTCGACAGCGTCGCCGAATTCGACACATAGCCCGAGGTGAACACCAGCCCGGCTTCCTTGCCGTGCAAGGCGGCAAGCTCATGCTCGAGTTCGACCAAGCCGTGATGAGTACCGGAAATATTGCGCGTGCCGCCGGCGCCGGCGCCGTGGCGCCACACCGCGTCGGCCATCGCCTTGAGCACGACGGGATGCTGGCCCATGCCCAAATAGTCGTTCGAGCACCAGACAGTAACGTCGCGCGCCTCGCCGTTGATATGCCAAACGGCGCGGGGAAACTGCCCCGCGACGCGCGAGAGATCCTGGAAAACGCGGTAACGCCGCTCCCCTTTCAGGGCCGCGACCGCCGACTGAAACGTGCCTTCGTAGTCCATCTCCGCCTTTTCCCCCCAGTATCGGCTCGCTCACTGGGTCAAGTTAGCAGGTCCGGTCATTTGTGATCTTGATTTTGATCAATAGCAGGTTCGGTTTTTCCCTGTCTAACACTTAATTTGCGGCAGTTTGCCGCAATGCCGGACCGTCGGCGAACCGATCGCGGCCGCGCGTGACCGACCGCCATGAAGATTTTACGCGCGGCCGACCGCGAATGGGGCCAGTTCGGCGACCGGAATAGACAGCGCGGCATCGGCGGACATCGGCAAGGGGCGGCCGGCCAGGGACCAGGGCGATTCCGCCAGCCAACGCTCGAAAGCATCCGCGTCCAGCGGATGGCTCATGTAATAGCCCTGGGCGATTTCGCAACCCAGGCGAGAGAGGGCTTGCCATGTCTCCCTCTCCTCTACGCCTTCGGCCACCGTCTTGAGGCCGAGGTTGCGCGCCAGTTCGATGATCGTGCGGACGATCACGGCATCGTCGTTGGCGCGGCACATATTGGTCACGAAGGACTTGTCGATCTTGAGCTCGCTCACCGGCAGCTTGCGCAAGTAGGCGAGCGAGGTATAGCCGGTGCCGAAATCGTCGATCGAAATGCCGACGCCAAGCCGATGCAGCCGGCGGAGAATCTCGCTGGCGCGCATCATATGCGAGATGATCGCGCTCTCGGTGATCTCCAACACCAGAAGCGACGGCGGCACGCGCCACTTCTCCAGCAGGGCCTCGATCAAAAGCGCGAGTTCCCGGTTGTGCAGGGACAGCGGCGACAGATTGACCGAGATCGAGAGATCGAGCCCGCGCCGGTGCCAGTCGGCGACCTGCTGCAAGGCGACATTCAGCACCCAGCCGGTCAAATCGCCGATCAGGCCGATCTGTTCGGCGAGTGGAATGAAGTTGTCGGGTGAGAGCAGTCCATGGCGCGGATGATGCCAACGCACCAGCGCTTCGGCGCCGCAGACCCGGGCACGGCCGATATCGATCTTCGGCTGATAATGGAGGCGAAGCTCGCTGCGATCGATCGCCTGGCGCAGCTGGCCGGCGAGCTTCAGCTTCTCGCGGTTGCCGTCATTGCCGCCGCCGGCACAGACGACGAAGCCGCGCGCCTCGGACTTTGCCTCCCACAGCGCGCTTTCCGCGGCGCGCATCAACTCGGATGAGGTCGTCGCATGAAGCGGACAGATGGCGGCGCCGATCGCCGGCGTCACCTGCAACCGGTACTGGCCGATCGTAAAGGCGCGCCGCAACACCTCGCGCAGCTTGCTCGCCGCCGTCGCGACTCCATTCGGCGTCGCGCCGGTCGGCAGCAGAATGGCGAATTCGTTATCGCCGACCCGGGCCAGCGTATCGGATTCCCGTATCGCGCTGACCAAGCGCGCCGCCGCCACCTCGAGCAGCCGGTCGCCGATCGCATGACCGAACGTTCGGTTGATCTGGTTGAAATCCTTGAAATCGAGAAGCAGCAGCGCCATCGCCGCATGCTCCCGCCGGGCCAGAGTCGCCGCCTTTTCAAGGCGGTCGAGAAACAGCGCCCGGTTGGGAAGCTGGGTGACATCGTCGTGCATGAGCCGGGCGGACAGCGTTTGCTGCGACGCCGCGAGCTGGTGCAAGGAACGATGGGCGCGGACCGCCTTCCACAGACTCAAGCCGAGACGATTGCCGGCCAACTCACCGTCGGAAACGCAGTCGGCGGCGCCGGCCTCGAGCAGAAGGCGCGCGTGACGCTCGTTGGCGCTCCCGACGAGCAGAATGATCGGCGTGTCGATGCCGCGACCGCGCAGCTCCATGAGCGCGCCGAGCGCATCGAATGCCGGCAGCGCGGCATCGATGATGGCGCAGTCATAGCCATTGATCTCGAGCGCGCGCAAGACGTCGCCGCCGGTGGCCGCCCTGTCGATAACGAGATCGAACTCGCTACCGTCGAGGGCCGATGCCAGGACGGAGGCCTTCGCGCGGTCGATTTCGGCAAGCAAGACCCGCAGCGGCCCAAAAGGCGCCGCTTGACCCTGAGGGTCCAGGATATCTTGCCGTTCCGAATTCACGGACACTGTTGCCGCCGTTCGCTTTTCCGCCGATGCCGAAGGCCGAGTTCTGGTCTCCGGTGTCTCCCGTAATCTCTAGGCGCGACAAGTTAACAAGCGGATAAGAATTGGCGATTGCGAGCGGCATTCGGGCGGCGGCGGACGCACGATCGTTATGGCTTGCGCGGCCCATGTCTCCCCTCGGCCGCCTGAGAATCGTAGGATTCCCACGAATTCCCCGCCCGCCGCGATCTGGAAAACGCGAATCGCGCCGGTTATGCTTAACGGAACGATAACGGCAAAACGTTCGGCCGAGCGGTGACAAGCCCCCATTTCCATCAGCCGGTTCCACCCGAGGTCGCCAACCTCCGCGCCTTCGGCCGGGCGCGGCTTCGCGCGATGTGGGAGGCGGCGAAGGAGGTGGCGGAATGCGAGCGGGTGGTGGAAAAGGGCGGCGGCAACCTGGTCAGCGATCTGCTGCGCGGCAGCGAGGCGTTCTACGAATGGACGCACTACCCGGACGGCGACGTCTACGATGCCGAAACCCATTCGCAGTATTATTACCATGCCCACGAGAACGAGCCCGGCGAGCACGGGCATTTCCACGCCTTTCTCCGCCGCGGCGGCATGCCGGCCGGAATCGAGCCGATGCCCTATCGCGGCCGCTCGGAACGACCGCTCGGCGACGACGCCATCTGCCATATCGCCGGCATATCGATGGATTTCCAAGGCCGGCCGCGCGGACTTTTCGCCGCCAACCGCTGGGTGACCGGGGAAACCTGGTATCCCGCCGCCGCCGTCATCCGCATGCTCGACGCCTTCCGCATCGACCACGCCTATCCCTCGTGGCCGGTCAACCGCTGGGTCGGCGCCCTGTTGCGCCTGTTCCGCCCTGAGGTCGAGGCCCTCCTCCGCCAGCGGGACGCGGTGATCGCCGCCTGGGCCGAGCGCTATCCCGGGCGCGACGTTCTCGAGGACCCCCTGCTCGGCCTGACCGGGTCCCTGCCGATATCGGTCGTGGCGCGGATCGCCGAACTCCGGACGCTGGTCGCCGCCTGACCGGACAGCGACAATAGCGGCGACGATGGCAATATCAGGCGGCGGCGATCATGTCGCGGGCGCGGGCCTGCGCTTCCGCCGTCATGCGATCGAGCGGCACGGTCGGACCATCCGCCCATCACCGTGGTGCGATGCATGACGCTATCGCGACCGGGCGCAGCCGCTCGCCGCCCTCGGAACTCATAGGCGGCGCGGAAGCCGCCGATCCAGGCGCGGCCCTTGGCGGGGTCGAAATTGCTGTTTTTCAGATATTGCAGATCGGAACCGAGGGCGATGCCCGGCCCGGCCTCGACGCCGAGATAAAGCTCGCCCTGGATCACCGCCGCGCGGGGCGCCGGCCGGTCGGGCGAGACGCCGATGCGGGCGAGGCCGAAACCGACCGTCAGGGAACACAGGCGATAGGCAAGCGCGAGCGCGACGAAATTCGCCCCCGGCGAGGCCCGCGGATTGGCGAGTTCGGCGCGAAGGTTTCAGTTCAAGGCGCGGTCGCCGCCGCCGAGATTGCCGTAAATGCCGAAATCGTCCTTTCCGGCCCCGGCGTTGGCCAGCATGGGGTGACGGCCGCTGTTGTCCCAAACGCCGATATTGCCGCTGAGGCCGGAACCCCGCCATTCGCTCTCAAGCACGGCGAAGGCGTCATGGCCGGGACCGCCGAGCGCCAGCATGTCGGCATAGGTATGGCGGCCGTTCTCGAGCCCGTTCAAACTCGACACCAAGGCCGTCACCGCGACACCCCGGCCGATCGTCGCGTCGGCCTCCAGCGCCGGGGCATAAAAGGGAAAATCGACGATCGGATCGAAAATGAAGCTCTGGCCGAGAAACTGGCGGTATTCGTCGTCGGCGACGTCGTAGATATCGAGATAATCCGGCGCGTAGAGCACGCCGCCTCGGACATGGCCGCGCGCAACCGGCGCCGTATAGAAGAGCTCGGTCATGGCAAGGCGGTCCTTGCCCGAGCCGGTCAGGGTTTCGCCGACCAGGCCGTTCGCCTCGCCGAAGACGCGGCTGACGCCCTGGCCCGGCGGCGTGGTGCTGCCGAGCATCTCCATCCGCCAGACGCCCGGACCCATCGGCAGCTTGGCGTCGAGTTCAAGCTCGCCATTGGGCTCGGCGGCGACGCCGGCGCGGTCGGACGTCTGCCCGGAAGCCGCCAGCGTGCCGGAAAGGCTGAGCGGCCCGACGCCTTGATCGGCCCGGGCCGGCCCAGCAAAACCGAAGCCGAAACCGAAGCCGAAGCCGAGCGCGGGCAAAAGAAGGAGAACAAGCCCGATCGCGCCCCGCATTCCCGGCAGCCGCGGCGCGCCGCCGCGAAAAGCCTGAAATCATGCCCCAAGACCCCCAGATCGATCCCCCGACGGCCGGCGCCGCGCCGCCCGCGGCACCTCCGATTTTATGGCATCCCGCCCGAGCGACAGCCACCCTATCGGCAAAGCGCCGAGGGTTGAAACCAATGGTTGAATAAGGGCCGCGGGCCGCGAGGAGCCCAGGGCCGGGCCGCGGTTGACAAGAAAATGCGGGCTACCTAATGTGCCAGCCCGTCGCGCGATCCGTTGGGGGATCGTCTAATGGTAGGACAGCGGACTCTGACTCCGCCAGTCTAGGTTCGAATCCTAGTCCCCCAGCCAAAAAGCCTCGGTATTATGGCGCAAGCGCCACAAGACAAAACCATAGCCGTTTCCCACATTTATGGGCATGAGCGAGCCCATTGCCGTCCTAGCGCTTCGCCGGAAGCGGGATCAGATATCCGGCACCATAGCCCACTATGAACGCCTTCTCCGTGAGGCCCAGCACGACCTGGCGCACGTCAACGCCTCTCTGCGGCTATTCGAGGCTACCGGAGAAGCGGCAGACCTACCGCCCTACGTGGATCTTAACCGCGTTCTGAGGCGCGGAGAG
>JAJYTL010000178.1 GCA_021793055.1 Pseudomonadota bacterium | reverse complement strand
TGGCGCTGGATCGTCGACAGCCGCGACGAGATGACCGGCGAACGGCTCGACCAGCTCGAAGACCCGTTCCGCCTCTATCGCTGCCACACGATCATGAATTGCACCAATACCTGTCCGAAGGGCTTGAATCCGGCGAAGGCGATCGGCGAGATCAAGCGCCGCATGGTGGAGCGGCGCTTCTAGAGCGCTCCGCTGGCGGGCGCATGAGCGCCAAGCCGGCGCGCGTCGGCGCGGCCCTGGCAAGGCGCGGAGGCGGCGGATGTATGTTCCAGCGGATTTTGTGCTTGCCGAGCGCGATTCCTGTCACGACCTGATCCGGGCGCATGGTTTCGCGCTGCTGGCGACGGCAGACGACGCTGGCCTTCCCGTCGCCACCCATCTACCGCTCGTGCTCGATCCCGCGCGGGGGCCGAACGGCACCCTGATCGGCCATGTGGCGCGCGCCAATCCGCAAGCGGCGGCGCTTGACGGCCGCCTCGCGCTCGCGGTCTTTCAGGGGCCGCACACCTATATCTCGCCCATGTGGTACGGCACGCCGAAGACCTCGGTGCCGACCTGGAACTATGTCGCGGTGCATGCCTATGGCGTGCCGCGGCCGGTCGCCGATCCGGCGGCGGTCCGGGCCCTGCTCGCGCGCATGGTGCGGGATTTCGAGCCCGAGGGCGCGGCGGGCTGGCGCATGGAGGACGCCGATCCCGGCTTCATCGAGCGCATGGCGCGGGGCGTCAGCGCCTTCGAGATGCCGATCGATCGGCTGGAGGGCAAGGCGAAGCTGAGCCAGAACCGTCCGACCGCGGATCGGCCGCGCATTATCGCGGCGCTCGGCCAAAGCGGCGATCCGCTCGCCGTCGCGGTCGCCGATCTGATGGCGGCCGGGGAGCGCGAGCGTTAGCGCCGCGCCCGTCAGGCGCGGTGATAGGGGTGGCCCGAGAGGATCGTGCTCGCGCGATAGAGCTGCTCGAAGAGCAGAAACCGGGTCATGAGATGCGGCCAGGTCATGCGCCCGAAGGCGAGGACGAAATCCGCCGCGTCGCGAAGGGCGGGCTCCAGGCCGTCGGCGCCGCCGATCAGGAAGGCCAGGGTCTCGACGCCGCGATCCTGCCAGACGCCGATGCGGGCGGCGAATTCGGCGCTTGAGGGCGTTGCGCCGCGTTCGTCGAGCGCGACCACCGTCGCCTTCTTCGGCAGCGCCTTGCGCAAAAGCTCGGCCTCGCGGCCGATCCGTTCGCCGGTTCCGAGCGGGCGGCTTTCGGCGACTTCGCGAACCGTCACCGGCCAGGGCAGGCGGCGGCCGTAGTCGGCGCAAAGCGCGTCCAGCGGCCCCCGCATCCGTCCGACCGCGAGAACCGCGATTCGCATGGCGACGCCCGGCTCAGACCGCGGCCTGTTCCGGCATCGCCATCGACCAGATCTTCTCCAGATTGTAGAAGGCGCGGATGTCGGGCCGGAAGATGTGGACGATGATGTCGCCGGCGTCGATCAGCACCCAATCGTTCTGCGGCATGCCTTCGACGCGGACGGCGAGTCCGGGGATCTCGTGCTTCAGGCGTTCGACCAGGTGATCGGCGATGGCGCCGACCTGGCGTCCCGAACGGCCGTTGGCGACGACCATGTAATCGGCGATCGAGGTCTTGCCGGCGAGATCGATGGTGACGACGTTTTCGGCCTTGTCGTCGTCGAGGCTCTGCTCGACCAGTTTCAAGAGCCGCGACAGCGCGGCGGGGCGGCGTGGCTTGCGGGCTATGGGATGTCCTCCTCGGTACGGCGCGCGACCTGGGCTTCCGGGGGCTTTCGGGCGGCCTTCGCGCGCAAGGCCGTGGCCGAAGCGGCATGGGGGGCGATGCGGACGAAGGCCCAGGCCGGCGGCGCTTGATCCGCCAGCGTTCGCGCCTGGTCCGACCGTCGCCGGCCGCAATGAAACCGCAGCGCCGCTTGGCTCGAAAGCGCGCGGCGCGTGTAGCCCGGTCGGTCGAAGACCGCGACCGGGATAGTGACGAGGAGCCGCGTCCAGCGGCGCCAGCGCGGCAGTTCCGTCATCAGGTCGGCGCCGACGAGCAGCACGAAACGGCAGCCCGGATAACGCCGGCGCAAGGCCGTGACGGTATCGATCGTATAGCGCGTGCCGAGCCGCCGTTCGAGGTCGGTGACGGCGATCCGCGGATCGCGCGCGATCTTGCGCGCCTGCGCCAGCCGGGTGGCCAAAGGGGCCATGCCGCGCACCGGCTTCAAGGGGTTCTGCGGCGACACCAGCCACCAGACCTCGTCGAGGCCGAGGCGCTTCAACGCTTGCAGGCTGATATAGCGATGGCCGGCATGGGCGGGATTGAACGAGCCGCCGAGGAGGCCGACCCGGCGTCCGCCGCCGGCGGCATGGGGAAAGCGCCGGGTCAGGGACGCACCTGGCCATTGCCGTGGACGACGTATTTGTAGCTCGTGAGTTCGGCGACGCCGACCGGCCCGCGCGGCGGCAGCCGGCCGGTCGAGATGCCGATCTCCGCCCCCATGCCGAATTCGCCGCCGTCGGCGAACTGGGTCGAGGCGTTATGCAGCACGATGGCGCTGTCGACGCGGGCGAGGAAGCGCTCGGCGGTCGCGGCGTCCTCGGTCAGGATCGCGTCGGTGTGATGCGAGCCGTAGGCGCCGATATGGGCGATAGCCTCGTCGACGTCGGCAACCTGCTTCACGGCGATGATAGCGTCGAGGAATTCGGTGTGGAAGTCGAGTTCCGTCGCCGGCTTGACGCGGGGATCGAGCGCTTGGGTCGGCGCGTCGCCCCGGATCTCGCAGCCGGCAGCGATGAGATCGTCTAGGATCGGCTTGAGATGGCTTGCCGCCGCCGCCGCGTCGACCAGCAGGGTTTCGGCGGCGCCGCAGACGCCGGTGCGACGCATCTTCGCGTTCACCACCACGGCGCGCGCCTTGGCCACGTCGGCGGCGCGATTGACGTAGACGTGGCAGTTGCCCTCGAGATGCGCGATCATCGGGATGCGGCTGTCGCGCTGCACTCGCTCGATCAGCGACTTGCCGCCGCGTGGCACGATGATGTCGACGAATTCGCTCATGCCGAGAAGAATCCCGACCGCGTCGCGGTCGGTGGTGGGGACCAGCGAAATCGCGGCCGCGGGCAGGCCGGCGGCCGCGAGCCCCTCGACCAGCGCGGCATGGATCGCCCGCGTCGAATGAAAGCTTTCCGAGCCGCCGCGCAGGATGCAGGCATTGCCCGACTTCAGGCACAGCGCGCCGGCGTCGGCGGTCACGTTCGGCCGGCTCTCGTAGATGATGCCGATGACGCCGAGCGGCACGCGGACGCGGCTGATGCGAAGCCCGTTCGGCCGTGTCCATTCCGAATCGACGGCACCGACGGGATCAGGCAGCTTGGCGACCTCGAGAACGCCGGCGGCGATGGCCTCGATCCGCTTCGAATCCAGCATCAGCCGGTCGGTCATGGCGCCCGAGAGGCCCTTGGCCTCGGCCGCCCGCAGGTCGCGGGCATTGGCGGCCAGAATGTCCGGCGCCGCCGCGCGCAGGGCCGCCGCGGCCTGGAGCAGGGCGCGGTTCTTCTGTTCGGTCGGGGCGAGCGCGAGCGTGGCCGCCGCGGCCCGCGCCGAGCGCCCGAGCGCCTGCATTTCCTGAACCAGGGCGTCGGCCGGTTTTCGCTGTGCAATGGTCATCAATGGATTTCGGGTTTGTCGTTGCCAAGTCGTCGCTTGAATATGATGAAATATCGCGCATTTTCCACATCAGTGGAAGAGCAAGCCGGGCGCAGGGCAGCCATGCTCGCGGCGCGGCCGGCGCTTCGGCCGCGAGCCCGGTGCCGCAGCGGTCTCGGATCACCGGAAATTTACCGCCCTCCGCCGCGCGATTTGCGATAATGCTGGTGCGGTGGCGCCCGGCCCCGGCCTTTGGACATGGGGCCTTGGACATAGGGCCTTGGGCCCGGCCTGCGGCCCCGGCGGGCGGGGCCGCGTTTTGGTGACCGAAGGATGACAGGATGCGGCGATTATTTGTGGCCTTTGGCGCGGCCTTGCTGTTGAGCCTCGCCGCCTTGGTGGTGTCCGGCGTGCGCAATGTGGAGGCGGAAGGCGCGGCGCCGCCGGCAGGCTTGAATTTTATCGTCTTGCCACGGCCAGAGGCGCTGCCCCCCTTGCATTTCGCCGATGCCGCTGGCCGGCCGCTCGATCTCGCCGATTTTCGCGGCAAGCTCGTGCTGCTCAACATCTGGGCCACGTGGTGCGTCGGCTGCCGCGAGGAGATCGGCGCCTTGAACCACCTTGAGGCGATGCTCGGCGGGAAGAAATTCCAGGTCGTCGCCGTTGCCATCGATCGCGGCGGCGCGCCGGTGGTGCAGAGTTTCCTCTCCGAGGTCAACGCCCGCGCCCTCAAGATCTATATCGATCCTTCTCTCGGGGTGCCCGAGAAGCTCGGCGTCTTCGGCATTCCGACCTCGTTCCTGGTCAACGCCAAGGGGCAGGAAATTGGCAAGATCGTCGGCCCCGCCGAATGGGACCAACCGACGATCGTTAATTGGCTGAAGAGCTATCTGCCGACGGGCGGGGCGGCGCCGAAAGCGAAGATCCTGAACAAGGAGACGCGAGCCGATCGGCAGCGCTCGCGCGCCTTTGGCTGAGCCGGCGCACGCTCGCGTCCGGCCCGGGGCCAGCGGCTGAGCGGGGGCCTATGGGCTTCTATTGCCAACGGGTGTTTCCCCGCCTGCTCAATTTCGCGATGCGCAACCGCGAGCTTGCACGCTATCGCCGCCGTATCGTCGGCGCGGCGCAGGGCGAGGTGCTCGAAATCGGCATCGGCTCCGGCCTCAATCTGCCGTTCTACCCAGCGTCGGCGGCCCGGGTCGTCGGTCTCGATCCGGCACCGGAGTTGATCCGGATGGCGCGCGCCGCCGCGGTACGGGCCGGGCGCGAGGTCGAATTCCTCACCGGCTCGGCCGAGGCCATTCCGCTCGCGGACGCCAGCGTCGATACGGTCGTCACCACCTGGACGCTCTGCTCCATCGACGACCCGGCGGTCGCGTTGCGCGAGATGCGCCGGGTGCTGAAACCGGGTGGCCGGCTGCTCTTCGCCGAGCACGGCCTGGCGCCCGATCCCGGCGTGCGTCGCTGGCAGCATCGCCTGACCCCGCTCTGGCGGCCGATCGCCGGCGGCTGCCGCCTCGACCGCCCGATCGCCGAGCTGATCCGGGCCGGCGGCTTCGAGCTCAAGGATTTCAGCGCCGAATATCTGCGGGGGCCGAAGGTGATGACGTATATTTACGCGGGCAGCGCCGAAGCCGGCTGAGAGCCGCGTCCGGACGCCCATGAAAAACGCCGCCCGCGGCGAGATGACGGCGGCAAGATCGAGGTTGGGGGAAAATGAAAGTTTCCGGTTTCGAAACCGCGCTTGTCGATCTGCCTTTGGCGACGCCGGTGAAGACGTCGATTCACGACATCCGCCGGGTCGCCTGCTTGCTGCTCACCCTCACCACCGATGAGGGTGTGAGCGGCGAGGGCTATGTGTTCTGTTTCGGGGTCGACAAGCTTCGGGTTCTCGATGCGTTGACGCGAAGCCTGGCGGGCGAGGTCGTCGGCCAGGACCCGCACATG
The DNA here is from genome assembly GCA_021793055.1 of Pseudomonadota bacterium. Classification (GTDB taxonomy): domain Bacteria; phylum Pseudomonadota; class Alphaproteobacteria; order Ferrovibrionales; family Ferrovibrionaceae; genus JAJYTL01. The sequence goes on along the minus strand of JAJYTL010000178.1, from coordinate 1,203 downwards.
GTCGAGCGCATCTGGGCCGATCTCTTCCGCCGCCTCAACTTCTTCGGCCAGAAGGGCGTCACCGTCATCGCCATGACCGCGATCGACATGGCGCTGTGGGACATCCTCGGCAAGCGCGCCAACCTGCCGCTCTACAAGCTCTTCGGCGGCTGCCGCGAGCGGGTGCCGACCTATGCCAGCGGCGGGCTTTGGCTGGGGTCGAGCCTGGACGAACTCGCGTCCGAGGCACGGGCCTTCGTCCAGCAGGGCTTCCGTGCCGTCAAGCTCCGCATCGGCAAGCCGGCGATTGCGCAAGACGTCGAGCGTGTCTCCGTCGTGCGCCAAGCCATCGGCGCCGATATCCGGCTCATGGTCGACGCCAATCAAGGCTTCACCGTCGATCATGCGATCCGGCTCGGGCGCCAGCTCGAAGCCTTCGATCTTACCTGGTTCGAGGAGCCGGTGCCGACCGAGGACTTCGCCGGCTCGGCCGCGGTCGCGGCGGCGCTCGACACGCCGATCGCGAGTGCCGAGACCGATTACACCGCGCTCGGCATGCAATCCTTCATCGCGACCAAGGCCGCCGACATCCTGATGCCCGATCTGCAGCGCATGGGGGGCTTTACCGAGATGCGCAAGGCGACGGCGCTCGCCGGTGTGCATAACCTGCGGGTCTCGCCGCATCTCTTCACTGAGCATTGCCTGCATGTCGTGGCCTCGGCGCCGAACGCCACCTATGTCGAGCACATGCCGTGGTTCGGCCGCCTGTTTCGCGAAGCGGTGGCGTTGGATCAGGACGGCATGATCGCGGTGCCGGATCGCCCCGGCGCCGGCTTCACTTTCGATTACGACAAGATCGAGGCCTATCGCGTCGCGGCCGGCGCCTGAGGCGCTTGCGCGACGACAAGGAGGGATGCCGCATGCGAACGGTCGAACTTCCCGGCGGCGAACGGGTGCCGGTTCTCGGCCTCGGCACCTGGCGCATGGGCGAGCGCAAGGGCGCCAGCGCCGACGAGGTCGCGGCGCTTCGCCTCGGCCTCGATCTCGGCTTCCGGCTGGTCGATACTGCCGAGCTTTACGGTTCGGGCGAAGCCGAAGCCATCGTCGCCGAGGCCATCGCCGGGCGGCGCGACGAGGTCTATCTGGTGAGCAAGGTGATGCCGCAGAACGCAAGCCGGCGCGGCGCCATCGCGGCTTGCGAGAACAGCCTGAAACGGCTGAAGA
>JAJYTL010000177.1 GCA_021793055.1 Pseudomonadota bacterium | reverse complement strand
ATTGCTGCCTCGAAACCCATGGCATCGTCGCCGATTGGCGGGCCGAGGGTCTCACCGTCTATATCTCGACCCAGGATACGGTCGGTATCCGCAACGAACTCGCCCACGCCTTCGGCTTGTCGCGAAGCCGCGTCCGCGTGATCAGCGACTTCACCGGCGGCGGCTTCGGCTCCAAATTCGGCGCCGGCGATTACGGCCATGCCGCCGTCGCGCTGTCGCGCCAAGCCGGCGCCCCGGTGCGCCTTGTCCTCGACCGCGCGGAAGAGCAGACGGCGACCGGCAACCGGCCCTCGACCTGGCAGCGGCTTCGCCTCGGCGCCAAGCGGGACGGCACGCTGACGGCGCTGTCGCTTCTCTCCTACGGCTCGGCCGGCGTCGCGCTCGGTGCCGGGGTCGGCACCGTCGCCCAAGCGATGTATGCCTGCCCCAACTTCGCCATGGCGCAATACGACGTCCTGATGCATACGAGCCCCGGCTGTGCGATGCGGGCCCCGGGCAACGTTCAGGGCGCCTTCGCTCTCGAGCAATTGATCGACCATCTCGCGGAAAAGCTCGATCTCGATCCCATCGTCCTGCGCGACCGCATCGATCCGAGCGCGGTTCGGCGCGCGGAACGCCGCCTCGGCGCCGAGCGCTTTGGCTGGAATCGGCGGCGCCCGGCCGGCGCCGACAGCGGGCCGATCAAGCGCGGCCTCGGCATGGCGCAATCCTTCTGGCCGGGCCTGGTGCAAAGCCGCGCCGCCTGCGAGGTGCGCCTGCTTCGCGACGGCTCGGTCGAGGTCCGCTCCAGCGTGCAAGATATCGGCAGCGGTATCCGCACGGTTCTGGCACAGGTCGTGGCCGAGGAACTAAGCCTCCAGCCAGAGGAGATCTCGGTCCGGATCGGCGACACCGATTTTCCGCCAGGACCGTTTTCGGGCGGCAGCATGACGACCGGATCGCTCACCCCGGCGGCCCGCAAGGCGGCTTATCGCCTGCGCCTGCGCCTGATGACGGAAGCGGCGCGCACCCTCGACACGGCACTCGAAACGCTCACCCTCCGCGACGGCCAGGTCTTCACCGCCGCCGCGCCGACACAGGGCCATTCCTTCCGCGACATCATCCGGAAAATAAACCGCGAAGAGATCAGCGAGGTCGCCCATCGCGACGCCGACTACAGCGGCTTCCGCGTACCCTTCGGCGACGGCGACGGCGGTTACGCCCGCGAGAATCTCGGCGGCGTGCAGTTCGCCGAAGTCGCCGTCGACAGCGAAACCGGCGTCGTCCGGGTTCGGCGCGTCGTCGCGGCGCACGATTGCGGCCGGCCGATGAACCCGTTGCAGATCGAGAGCCAGATCCATGGCGGCATCGTGCAGGGGCTTTCCTTCGCCCTCTTCGAGAACCGCGTCCTCGACCGCCATTCCGGGCGCATGCTCAACGCCAATCTCGAGAGCTACAAGATCGCCGGCGCGCGCGAGGTGCCGGAGATCGACGTCCTCCTGCTCCAGAACTACACCGCGTCCAGCGCGACCGGTGCCGCCGGCGTCGGCGAGCCGGCGAACATCGCCACCGCGGCGGCAATCGCCAACGCGGTCCATAACGCCATCGGCGTCCGCGTCACGGAACTGCCGATGACCCCGGTGCGCATCCTCGCGGCGCTCGGAAAATCGCAACCACGGGGTTGACGCGATGAACCCATTCGAATGGACGGAGGCGAGAAGCGCGGCGGAGGCGGCCGGCCTCGCGTCGACCACCGTGGCGCAGGCGATGACCGCGCCGGATGGCACGCCGCTCTCCGACGACAGCGCCATCCTGAAGGCCGGCGGCGTCGACCTTCTCGATCTGATGAAGGAGGATTTGCTGCGGCCGCGGCGGCTGGTGAACCTTTGCGCGATCCCGGGGCTCGACGCCATCACCGGCGACGGCGCGGCGACGGCAACGCACGACCTTCGCATCGGCGCCCTCGCCACCCTCGAGCAGATCGCGGCCCATGCCGAGGTGCGCCAGCGCTACACGGCACTCGCCGAGGCGGCGCAAGTTTCCGCCAGCCCGCAGATCCGCCATGTCGCAACGCTCGGCGGCAATCTGCTGCAACGCCCGCACTGCTGGTATTTCCGCGCCGCCTTCTATCACTGCCTGCGCAAGGGCGGCAGCCGCTGTTATGCGTTGTTCGGCGAGAATCAATATCACGCGATTTTCGACAACCATACTTGCGCCATCGTCCACCCCTCGACAGCGGCGACCGCGCTGGTCGCCTTGGATGCCCGCCTCGAACTCATGGACAAGGCCGGCACCCGGCGCGAAATCCGCCTCGAACGTTTCTTTGTCTCGCCCGACACCGACATCCGGCGCGAGAACGATCTCAAGCCCGGCGAGATCGTGACCGCCATCCTGTTGCCGGCATCGCCGCCCTCGCTCCGTTCGGTACACCTGAAGCAGGGCGAAAAGGAAACGTTCGATTGGCCGCTCGCCGACGTCGCGGTCGCGCTCGATCTCGCCCCCGAACGTCATTGCCGGCGCGTCGCAATCGTGCTCGGCGCCGCAGCGCCGGTGCCGTATCGCGCCCGCGCGGCGGAAGCGGCGCTCGCCGGCAAGATCCTGGACGAAGCAGTCGTGGCGCGGGCCGCGCGCGAGGCGCTCGATGGCGCGACGCCGCTCGCCGAGAACGGCTACAAGATGCCGCTTCTCGAGGCTCTGGTTCGCCGCGCGCTGATGAAGGCCGCCGAGCTTATCTAGCACCATAGCGAGGGACACGATGATGACCCGCCGAGAAGCCCATCGCACCGTTCTTTCGGGCGCCATTCTCGCCGCCGCGCCGGGCCTCGCGCAGGCGGCAGCGCTCCCCATCATCGACCTGCCGGCGCCGCAGACCTCCGGCGGCAAGCCGTTGATGCAAGCGATCGCCGAGCGGCGCTCGGTCCGGAGCTTCGCGCCCCGGCCCCTGCCGGGCGAAATCCTATCCAACCTGCTATGGGCCGCCTATGGCATCAACCGCCCGGCGAGCGGCGATCGTACCGCGCCGTCGTGGCGGCACTTCATCGCGCTCGAAATCCACTTGGCGACGGCGGAGGGCGTCTGGCGCTACGAGCCGAAGGCGCATCGCTTGCTGCCGCAACGACCGGGCGATATCCGCGCCGCGACCGGAAGCCAAGACTTCGTCGCGCAAGCGCCGCTCAACCTCATCTATGTCGCCGACGGCGAGCGCATGGACGACACGCCAGCTGCCGAACGGCAACTCTATGCCCGGGTCGATGCCGCGTTCATCGGCCAGAACGTCTACCTCTTCGCCGCCTCGGCGGGGCTCGCCACCGTTTTTCGCGGCGCCTTGAACGCGGGCAAGCTCGGCCAGATCCTCAGCCTGCCGCCGAGCCAATTCGTCACCTTCGCGCAAAGCGTCGGCTATCCCGCCTGAGGCCAGCCACGGCCGCTCTAGGGCCGGACCAGATCGGTGTGACCGAAGCCCTTGCGGTAGTTGATTGCAGAGATCACCTTCGGCACCAGTTTCACCATCGCCAGTCCCGACGCCTCGGACACCTCCATGTCGGCCAGCGCGGGAAACTTCCGCGCGAAGAGCTTCATCACCCGGCCGATCTCTCTCTTGTCCTTCACCACCTTGGCCCGCGCCGCGAGCGAGAGGCCTTGAAGCTTGTGCCAATCCTCCTCGTCGTGATCGATCGCGGCCGAGACCTTGTCGCAGGCCGCGATGTTGCGCGCTTTCTGGCCGTCCGCATCGCAGCAGAAATAGAGATTGAGTCCGTCATTGACGTAAGCCACCGTGGTCGCCTGTGGCCAGCCGTCGCTCCGCACCGTCGCCACGGTCATCGACTTGTGCGCTTTCATCTGCCTCAGCACGAAAGCCTTCATCGCCTTGTCCATGACCCCGCCCCTCGCGACCCTTTCGACCAACGGAATCCATTCAAAAGCGCCTATCGCGAGAGACATTGATTTGCATCAATTCAGTCCTGATCGCGCATGGGCACGATGCGGAACGGCGAAGGGCACCCGCCCGTCCGCTTGCATCTTCGCGGAACGCGAGGGCCGCTCGCTCAAGAGGAAAGGAAAGTCGCGTGAGGTCAGATATCATCCGGCGGGTCGCCGCCAAGATATTTTTCCTTCCCGCCTCGGCGCGCCGCCTGATGGCTCTCGTCGTTCTCGCGGCACTGGCCTTCGCACCCTTGGTCATGGCGGCCTCGATCGCCCATGCGCAGCCGGCCGACGTGCCGGCGGATTATCAGACCGCACCGCTTTACGGGCCGGAGGAGCTGGATCAATTGCTCTCGCCGATCGCGCTCTATCCCGATCCATTGATCGCGCAGATCTTGATGTCGGCAACCTATCCGCTGGAGGTCGTGCAGGCCGACCGCTGGCTTCAGGACCCCGCCAACGCCGCGCTCAAGGGCACCGCGCTCGAAGCCGCCTTGGCAAGGCAGCCTTGGGCGCCGAGCGTGAAAGCGCTGGTGCCGTTCCCGCAAGTGCTGTGGATGATGGACAAGAACATCGACTGGACGGAGCGGCTCGGCAATGCGTTCCTGGCGCAGGAGGCGGACGTGATGGACGCAATCCAGCGCTTGCGCCAGCGCGCCATGGCGGCGGGCACCCTGGTCTCCACGCCGCAGCAAGTGGTCGTCTACGAGGATCCGATCATCGTCATCCGGCCGGCGCTCGCGACCATGCTTTACGTGCCGGTCTACGACCCCTGGTACGTCTATGGTCCCTGGCCCTATCCGGCTTATCCGCCTTATTACTTCCTGCCGCCGCCGGGGTTCTATATCGGCACGGTGATCTCCGGCATCAGCTTCCAGATCGGCATAGGGATTATCGCGCCGCTTTGGGGGTGGAGCAGCTTCGATTGGCATCGCCGGCGGATCGATATCGATATTCGGCGCTTCAACGTTCTCAACGTCGGACGTCCGCCGGTCGCGACATCGATCTGGCATCACGATCCCTATAATCGCCGCGGTGTGCCCTATCGCGACGCCCGCACGCGCGCCCGCTTCGCGCCCGGGGTCCCGGCCCAGCCGGAACGCCGCGAGCTTCGCGGCTACCCCCCGCGCCCGACGCCGAGCGCGCGGACGCCAAGCGCACCAGCGCCGCTACGCCAAGCGCCCGCGCCACGTCAATTGCAACGGACACCGGCACCAGCGCCCGCGCCACGTCAATTGCAACGGACACCGGCACCAGCGCCCGCGCAGCGGCAGATTCAACGCCAAATCCAACGGCCGGCGCAACCATCGACCCAACCTCGGCCTCAGCGTCAGATCCAGCGCCCGGCGCAACAACCGGTGCAACGGCAAATCCAACGGCCGGCCCAACCGCCAGCGCAACGCGCCCCATCGCCCGCGTTCCAATCCTTCGGTCCTGGCACCAACGTCCGCCAGGACGCGGCGCGCGGCCGCGCCAGCCGGCAAACCATGCCTCAGCGGGCGACCCCGCGCAACGCGGCACCAGATCGCGGCAAGGCGCGAACGCCAGCCGCGGGCGGGCGTGAGGAGCGACCCCGGTGAGCGCGGGACGCACGGGCCACTGTTCCCCACCGCGCGATAGGCGTCACGAGGACGAAATGACCTTCATACCAGCGCAGCGCGCGAAGATTGGTCTGTACTTTCCCGTTGCGGCGCTCGCCCTCAGCGCCCTGATCGGTCTCGCCGCATGCGCGCCGACAGCGCCCGCAGGACCGCCGCCCGCGGCCGCGGCCGCCGTACCCGTTGCCGCGCCGGCCCCCGGCCAACAAAGCTTCGCCACGCCGCTGCAAGCCGTGCAGGCCCTGGTCGCCGCGACGCGGGCGAACGATCGGCAGAAGTTGCTCGCGATCTTCGGCGCCGACGGCGCCCGGCTGATCGATTCCGGCGATCCTGTCGCCGACCGCAAGGGACGGACGCGCTTCGTTGCCGCCTATGCACTCCACCATAGTATCGAAGAGGAAGGCAAGACACGGGCGACCCTTGTCGTCGGACCCCAGCAATGGCCGTTCCCGATCCCGCTGATTCGCCACGCCGGCGGCTGGTACTTCGACACCGGCGCGGGCGAGCAGGAAATTCTCGACCGCCGCATCGGCCGCAACGAGCGCCACGTGATCGAGGTCTGCCGCGTCTTCGTCGAAGCCGAGAACGAATACGCCGATCAGCATCGCCTCGGATTCGGCCGCCACCAATACGCGCAACGCTTCATCAGTCGCCCCGGTACGCGCGACGGACTCTATTGGCCCTCCGCCGCAAGTGAACCGGAAAGCCCGCTCGGCCCGCTGATGGCGCACGCGCGCGCCGAGGGCTATGGCACGGCGAAAGGCGCGCCCTATCACGGTTATTTCTACAAGATCCTGAAGGCGCAGGGCACGAACGCGCCGGGCGGCGCCCGCAATTACGTCACGGGCAGGCGCATGACCGGCGGCTTCGCGCTGGTCGCATTCCCCGCCCAATACGGCGATTCCGGCGTCATGACCTTCATCGTCAACCAGGACGGCATCGTCTATCAGAAGGACCTCGGACCCGACAGCGCCGCCCGCGCCCGCGGGATGACCAGCTTCGATCCCGACCAAAGCTGGCAGATCGTGCCTTAAGGCGGCGGGGGCCGATCAGTCCTCGGCGGGCGCGTCGGACCAGCCTTCGGCGCCAAGCGTCCCGACATAGGCCGATATCACCCGCGGGTCCTCGACCAGCGTCTTGGCCTCGCCGCTGAGCGAAACGCGTCCGTCCTCAAACACGATGCCGTGACGGGCGAAGCGGAGCGCGCTCCGGGCATTCTGCTCGGCGACCAGAACGGTGAGCCCGGTATCAAGCAGCGAGGCGAGCGAGGCATAAAGTTCCGAGATCACTTTCGGCGCCAGCCCGGTCGAGGGCTCATCGAGCAAAAGAAGCTTCGGCCCGCCCATGAGCGCGCGGGCGATCGCCACCATC
>JAJYTL010000176.1 GCA_021793055.1 Pseudomonadota bacterium | reverse complement strand
CAAGATCGCCGATCTGATGACCCGGAACGTCGTGTTCGCCACTCCGGAGGATACGGTTGAGCAGGTGATGGCGATGATGACCGAGCGTCACATCCGCCATCTGCCGGTGCAAGACCGCGGCCGGCTGATCGGCGTGATCTCCATTGGCGACATCGTCAAGAGCCGCATCGCTCAGGCCGAAAGCGAGGCCGCGGACCTTCGACAAGCCAAGGAGCAGGCAGAGCTTGCGAACCGGGCCAAGACCGAATTTCTGGCCACTATGAGCCACGAGTTGCGTACCGCCTTGAACGCGGTGATCGGCTTCTCGGACATTATCCGCAACATCCGCAACGAGCTTATGGGGCCGGTTGGCGGAGCAAAATATCGGGAATATGCCAACGATATCTACAGCTCCGGCGCACATCTTCTCCAAGTGATCAACGACATTCTCGACGTCGCCAAAATTGAGGCTGGGAAGACCGAGCTTCACGAGGACATTCTCGACTTCGGCCATTGCGCCGATTCGGCCTTGCGGCTAATGGAGGAACGCGCGGCAGCCGCTGGCCTGCGCCTTGAGCGCGAGCTGCCGAGTGACTTGCCCCCGCTTTATGCCGACCAACGCAAGGTCAAGCAGATATTGATCAACCTGCTGTCGAACAGCATCAAGTTCACGCCGCCGGGTCGCCGTCGCGGCCGGCCTAACGCCGGACGGTGCGCTGCGGGTTACGGTACACGACACAGGGATCGGCATCGCCAAGGACGATATTCCGAAGGCGCTATCGGCCTTCGGGCAGGTCGACAGCCGTTTGGGTCGCAAGTATCAGGGCGCGGGCCTCGGCCTGCCGCTGGTGCAGGCTCTGGCACGGCTCCATCAGGCGTCCTTCACCCTTTCGAGCAGGCTCGGTGAGGGCACCACCGTGACCGTGACGTTCCCGGCTACGCGCGTCAGTGCTCTCGCCGCCTCCGATCGCGGCGATTCGCAGATTGCGCGCCGCGCCTGACGGCCGATCCGTCCGGTCGATTAGCGGCTCCTCGACGGGGCCGCGCACCTCGTTCGATTCCGGAAACGACCGGGTCTTGCCCGCCGCCTGCCCCTCGCGGACGAGCGACGGGCGGCGAAGAATAGCGGTTGCGGGAATTGCCGCTCAAGCTATAGTGTTGATCAATTGATCATAAAGACGCTCCCGGGCACGGCGCCGGCACCGTCCGCGCCGGGGAAGCGTCAACCGGGGTCCGACCCGCCGACGGCGAAAGCGACGGATTGGGGAACAGGACGCCCGGCTGCTAAGAACGCCGTGGGGGGAATGTTAAAATATCCGGCCGACCAACAACGACCCCTCCCCCGCGCGGGCCGCTTTAACTCGCCAGACAGGAGATCGATATGAGTGCGAGCTTTGGCATACTGGGCATGGATTGGCAGCAGCGCGTCAATTGGGATCGGCTGCGTAAATACCGTCTCGAGCGCGCGCGGGAACGCATGAAAGCCCACGGGCTCGGCGCGATGCTCCTGATGTACGACGAGAACGTACGCTACGTCACCAGCACGATGACGCCGGGCTGGAACCGGCTGAAGCCTGGACTTCGTTACGCCATGCTTTGCGGCGACGACGCCCCGGTGCTTTTCGAACAGGGCGATATCGGCATCCAGATCGAGCGGCATTCGCCCTGGATCCCGAAGCGGAACGTGCGCTGGTCCTATGCCTGGATCAAAGGCGCGGCCGGACCGGCTTCGGCGCAGCAGGTGAAGAAATTCACCAACGCGGTGATCGAGGAAATGAAGAAGGCCAATGTCGGCGGCATGAAGCTTGGCGTCGATTTCATCGACATCAACATGCTGCAAGCCTTCAAGGACGCCGGCATCGACTGGACTGATGGCATGACGCCGATGATGGAGGCGCGCGCGGTCAAGAACGAGGATGAGCAGGAATGCATGCGCATCGTCGGCGCCATCGGCGATGCCGCGCATTGGGAATGCATGAAGTTCTTGAAGCCAGGTCGCACCGAGAACCAGGTTACCGCGCATATCATGGAATTTCTCTATTCGGTTCCGGGGATGGAGGACGTGGAGGACGTCATCGTCTCGTCCGGTCCCAACACCTGGCCGAATTGGCGCAACTTCTCGGACCGCATCATCCAGCCCGGCGACATCGTCTTCATGGATCTCGCCGCGCTCACGTGGAACGGCTACAAGTCCTGCTACTACCGCACCTATTGCGTCGGCAAGGAGCCGACCCAGGAACAGAAGGACGTTTACGCCACCGCGCTGAAATGGCTCTACGATTCCATTAAGGCGGTGAAGGCCGGCACGACGACGCGCGAGATTGCCTCGAAGTGGCCCTCGGCGAAGGAAGCCTGGGGCTATGCCGAGGAGGATCAGGCGGCGGCCAATCTTTGGGGCCATGGGCTCGGCCTCGCCCAATACGACCAACCGGTCATTTCGCGTATCTGGTCGCTGGATCACCCGGTCGAGATCAAGCCTGGCATGGTTTTCGCACTCGAAACCCAGCACGGCAAGCCGCTGCAATGGGGCGTGCGGATTGAGGAGATGCTGATCGTCCACCCCGATCGCACCGAGTTGATTTCGCATTTTCCGGTCGAGCAGATCACCGTGGTCGACCCGATGCCGGGTTATTCCACGCTCGGCCTTTAGTGCCAGGATAATGGCCGCCTCGCCGCCTTCCGCGGGCGGCGAGGCGGCTGTTTTTGGTCCGCGAGCTGATCCGAGGTTGTGTCATGACCGCATTCGTCATTCCGCTGCAGGACGCCGCGGCACGCGACCCGGCTCGCTTCGGGCCTAAGGCCGCGAACCAGGCCGCCCTCGCCCAGGCCGGCCTGCCGACACCGGGCGGCTTCTGCGTTGATGCTGCGGCCTATCGGACGCAGATCGAATCCCTCGGGCTTGGCGAAGCGGTACGCGCCGTTTTCCAGAGCCCAGGTTTCGAGGCGCGGCGCCACGCGCTCCGCGTCAAGCTTGGCCTGATGGAGACGCCGATCGCGCATGAGATCCGCGAGCCCCTCCTTGCCGCCTGGAACGCGCTTAGGGCCGTGCCCGGCACGCGCGTCGCGGTGCGCTCCTCGGCGCTGGTGGAAGATCGCTTCGGATCGAGCTTCGCCGGTCAGTTCGAGAGCTACCTCGGTCTCGAATCGGAGGCGGATTTCTTCACCGCCGTGCGGGCCTGCTGGGCGGCGCTGTGGTCGACCCGGGCGCTTCGCTATATGGCGAGCCACGATCTCGATCCCGCCGATACCGGGATGGCGGTCATCATCCAGCCGCTGGTCGAGGCGCGCGCTTCGGGCGGCGGCCTGAGCCGAACGGCGGACGACGGCATGATCCTGAGCGCGACGCCCGGCCTTGGTTCCGCAATTGCCCAGGGCGAAGTTGTGCCAGACCATATCGAGCTCGGCCGCGACGCGATGGTGATCCACAATCAACCCGGCCGTTCCCATCATCAGGAATCCTGCTCGCGCGGGCACCGGACATCGAGGCATGGCGTTGCCCACGATCACGACGACGCACCCTGCTTGAATGGAGACGAAGCCAGCGAGCTCGGACGGCTGCTGCTGAAGGCAGAGGCACTGATGGAGCAGCCGGTCGAGATCGAATGGGCGATGGACGAGACCGGCTTCAAGCTGCTCCAGGCGCGGCCGCTTCATGTCGAGACGCGCGAATCGGCGCCGGACGAGATTTGGCTGCAGCATCCGCGCTTGAACGGCCAGCCGTCCGGTATCGGCTGGAGCCAGGGCCGGGCCTGTGTCGTGACCTGCGAATGCGAGCTCGGACGGGTCGGCCCGGGGGATATCCTGGTGACCCAGGTTCCGGGGCCGGCGCTTGCCCAGGTCCTGCCTATGGTCGGCGGCGTGGTGGCGGAACTCGGTGGCAGCACATCGCATTTGGCCTCGCTCGCGCGCGAGCGCGGCGTGCCCATGGTGCTCGGGGTCTTGAATGCCACACGGCGGATTCCGGACGGCTCGACGGTCGCGGTCGACGGGATCGCCGGCGTCGTGCGTTGGATGCGATGAGGTAATGGCTTCGCCGGTTGCGGAGGACGCGCAGTGGACGAGATAAAAAGCGAAACCCGCGATGGAATGCGGATCGACTGGGATGTGCCGATCGCGATGGACGATGGGCTCGTCTTGCGGGCCGACGTGTTTCGTCCGCCGGCCGAAGGCCGCTATCCGGTGATCCTGACCTATGGCCCCTACGCCAAGGGGCTCGCGTTTCAGGATGGCTACCCGAGCGCGTGGCAGCGTATGGTCGCCAACCACCCGGACGTGGCCGCCGGATCCACCAACAAGTACCAGAACTGGGAAGTCGCGGATCCGGAAAAATGGGTGCCCGATGGCTATGTTTGCGTGCGGGTGGATTCCAGGGGCTGCGGTCGCTCGCCCGGCTATATCGACCATTTTTCGCCGCGCGAGACCAAGGACTATTACAACTGCATCGAATGGGCCGGCGTGCAGCCGTGGAGCAACGGCAAGGTCGGCCTCAGCGGCATTTCCTATTACGGCATCAACCAATGGCAGGTCGCGTCGCTGCAACCGCCGCACCTCGCCGCCATGTGCATTTGGGAGGGCGCTGCCGATTGGTACCGCGACATGACGCATCATGGCGGCATTCTCAGCACCTTCTGGGCGAACTGGTACGACATGCAGGTCAAGACCGTGCAGCACGGTCTCGGCGTGCGCGGGCCGAAAAGTCCGATCACTGGCGAGCCGGCCTGCGGTCCCGAGACTCTGACCGACGCGGAATTGGCGAAGAACCGTTGCGATTTCGGCCGCGAAATTCTCGCTCATCCGCTCGACGACGACTACCACAAGGCCCGCTCGCCGATTTGGGCCAAGGTCACGACGCCTTTTCTCTCCGCCGCCAATTGGGGCGGCCAAGGCTTGCACCCGCGCGGCAATTTCGAGGGTTACCTGCGCGCCGCAGCGAGCGAGAAATGGCTCGAATGCCATGGTCTGGAGCATTGGACCAGCTTCTACACCGATTACGGCGTGGCGCTGCAGAAGCGCTTCTTTGATTATTTCCTGAATGGCGATCGGAACGGCTGGAACGAGCAGCCGAAAGTGCGGCTTCAGGTGCGTCGCGTCGATGGATTCGACGAGCGAAAGGAGGCGGATTGGCCGATCCCACGCACGCGCTGGACGCGGTTTTATCTCGACCTCAAGAACCGGGCCCTCACGCCTGAACCGCCCGAGGCCACCGAGCAGGCGGAATACGAGGCGATGGGCGATGGCCTCACGTTCCATTCCGCGCCGCTTGCAGCAACGACGGAGATAACCGGGCCTGTGGCGGCCAAGCTCGCGATTTCCGCGTCGACCGCAGATGCCGACCTCTTCCTCGTGCTGCGCGTCTTCGCGCCGAACGGCGAGGAAGTGGTGTTCCAGGGCGCGATTGATCCCCACACGCCGGTCGCCCAGGGCTGGCTTCGCGCCTCGCGGCGCAAGCTCGATCCGGCCTTGAGCACACCCTACCGGCCGTATCACTGCCATGATGAGATTTGGCCGCTCAAGCCCGGCGAGCCGGTCGATGTCGAGGTCGAGATTTGGCCGACCTCGGTCGTGGTGCCGGCCGGATACCGGATCGCGCTCACCGTACGCGGCAAGGATTACCAATATGGCGGCAAGAGCGGCGGGCGCCTTTCGAACTTCAAGAACGAGATGACCGGGTGCGGCCCGTTCCTGCATGACGATCCGCGCGACCGGCCGCCCGACATCTTCGCCAATCGCGTCACCTTGCACACCGACCCCTCGCGGGCGGCCTATCTCTTGTTGCCGGTTATACCGCCAAAGGACGGCGATACGGCGCGCACCTGAACCCGAGAGGCGCCGCCCAACGTTGACGAAGCGGCGTCGATCCCGTATGGATCGCGGACCCCAACCGACCGCGACAAGGAGACGAGAATTTTGGCCAATCCCGTTCGCCGCCGCCGAAGCGAAGCAGAAAGCCGGACATCCCGACTGCGCTCCGCGCGCCGGCTGCCGGCGGCGGATCGCGAGCGGCAGATCGTCGACGAAGCGATCCGCTTCTTCGCGGAGGTCGGGTTCGGCGGCCAGACGCGCGAATTCGCCGAGCGCGCCGGCATCGCTCAGCCGCTTCTCTACCGCTATTTCGCCACCAAGCAGGACTTGATCGATCGCGTTTTTCGCGAGGTATTCCTGCAGCGCATCGATCCGGCCTGGGGCAAGTTGATCGGGGACCGCTCGCGGCCGCTGATGGATCGCCTGGTCGAGTTCTACGCGGCCTATGCGCAGGCTACGTATACGTATGAATGGGTTCGCATCTACATGTTCTCGGCGTTGATGGGACACGACATCAACCGGCGATACATCCGCATTGTCGAGAGCGCGATTTTGCGGCCGGTCTGCGCCGAGTTGCGCCATCATCGCGGCCTCCCCGATCCCGATGTCATTCCGATCAGCGAGATCGAACTGGAGGAGGTTTGGCTGATGCACGGTGGCTTGTTCTATTACGCCGTGCGCAAATACATCTATCAGAGCCGCGTCAGCGACGATTTCTCGGATCTCGTGCGCCGCGCGGTCGGTATTTTGCTCGAAAGAACGCATCCCGCCCGCGCTCGACGGACGGAGGGCGCAACCAGCGCAAAGGGAGGAAAAGCGACGTGAAAGTCGGCGTCATTGGAATCGGCATTATGGGTTCGTCGATCGCGCGGAATTGCGCCAAGGCGGGCTTTTCGGTCGTTGGCTTCGATATCGTCGCGGAACGGCGCCAAGCGTTAAGCCGGTTCGGCGCCGTCCCCTTGGCGTCGGCCGCAGAGGTCGCGAAAGAGGCCGACGTGATCTTAACCAGCCTGCCGACCGTCGCCGCGCTTGACGAGACCGCGGCGGCGCTGGCCGCGGCCGGCCGCAAGGGCCAAATTGTTTGCGAGCTCA
>JAJYTL010000175.1 GCA_021793055.1 Pseudomonadota bacterium | reverse complement strand
GACGACGTGCTACTGCACCACTACGACAACTGGCAGGCGGACGCCTATCTCGATGAGCTCCGGTCTTTCTGCACCTCGGGCCGCGCCGGACCCGGTCTCATGGCGCTTTACACGCGCGGGCGCTCCAGGGGCATATCCACCGTCGGCGGCGTTCAGCGTCCGGCTTGGGTTTCGCGCGACGCCATGTCGGAAGCGCAGCACTTTTACATCTTCGACATGGTCGATCAAAAGGACCGCAAGCGCATGGCGGAGATCGTGCCGGGCTTCGATCAGCTCCCCCGTGTCGAGCCGCCGCATTTCTACTATTGGCGCCGCCCGATGGAGCGCCCGCGCCTCATGCGGCCCGTCCCTCTTGATCCGCGCTACGATACCGGGTATATAGACGCGGAAGTGTCCCCCGAATCTGGCACGGAGGACGGAGCGCCGGCAGCTCCCAAGCACGTCTGGCTGTAGGAGCGCCCCATGATCTCCGTCAACGTCCCGAACGTCATCACCATCGCCCTGGTCGCCCTGCTAACCTTCGGCGTCGTCAAATTCGCCGGAACGAAGCTCGGCTTCTCGACGAGCTGGCTGTGATCAATACGGCTCTTTTGCGGCCCGGCAATATTGCCGTCATCGCGGCCGTCGCCTTGGTGACGCGGTTTCTGTTCGCCAAGGCCTTCAAGGGCCTCGGAACGTCGCCCGGCGGCGTTCTTTCCCCGTCAAACCCGGCCGGCCCGTCCGGCTTCAATCAAGGCTAGGAGGGCACTCTTATGGCCACGGCTCCAAGCGGCACCTCGGCGCAGCAGGCGCTCCAGGCAAACGCCCAAATCCGCCAGATTCTTCTCGGCTCCGCGCCGCGCATGCGGAAAAATCTCGGCACCACCGTTGCGAGCGGCCTCGGCACCACGACGCGGATCAAGCTCTTCAACGTAGGCCTTATTACCTCGGTGCAGCTCGCCGTCACCTGCCCGATTACGATTGGCACCGCCGCGGCGACCCTCTCGCCCCGCGGCCCCTACAACCTGATCTCCCGCGTCCGGTTGACCGATTATGACGGCACCGATCGGGTCAACTGGTCGGGGTTCCAGCTCTTCGTCATCAACTGCGTTCGCGCCCGCATCCCCTACGGTTACAACAATGCGGACGTGGCGGTTGCCGGCGGCATTATCACCAACCCCTCGGCACCGACCGCGGTCGGCAACGGGACCATTCAGTTCCTGCTCGACGTGCCGGTGGCCTATGATCCCGAATCCGATCTCCGCGGCATGATCCTGGCGCAGACCGCGGTCGGCGATCTCTATCTCTCGATCGATTGGGCCGCGAACCTTTACACGAACGGCAACATCGATGCGGTTTACGACGGCGCCGCGACCACCACCGTTGTCTTGAACGGCGTCACCGGCCCGAGTGTGCAGGTGTGGCAGGAATATCTCTTGCCGCAGCAGGTTGGCGGCAAGCTGCCGCTTCCGACCATCGATCTCCAGACGGTGTACGAGCTGGCCGGCAATCTCCGCTATTCCTCGAACATCGCGCAGAATCAGGCGACGCAGCTCAATTACCCGAACGTGCGCTCGGTCATCGGCGGTTACTTCAATTATCTGAATGGCCAGGCGATGAACGCGAACGACTTGACCGAGCTCGATCTGGTCGCGAACGGCAATAACTATCTCCGCCAGGACAGTCTCTACAGCCAGCAAATCCGGCAGCGCAACTATCTGACCGGCGATATCGCGCCCGGAACCTACTGGTACCTGCACCGCTCGAAGCCGATCGAAACCGCGCTTTATGGCAACGTGCAGGCCTATATCACGCCGTCGAATGTGCAGGCGGGCGCGGCCTTCGAGGTCGGGTTCGAGTCCTTCTACACCAAGGGCTCGGCGCTCCCTGGCATCACGGCGAACGGGTAAGCGACCGGGCGCCACCCCGCCGCTTAGGGCCATGCCGGCCGGTCATGCCGTACCGGCCGGCAGGCCCGCCGCCGTTTAATGATTTGCGCTCGACGACGCAAGCGATCGGGCGATATAGGAGGCCTCTACTATGGGATCGACCTTGACGGGAATTGCCTCTTGGAACTTCCTCGGCGAGCCGGCCTGGCGCTGGTTCATTTTCGTCGGCGTCATGCTGCTCTTTCTCTTCGCCTGGCACGGCGTCGAACGGCATATGTGAGGGCGCCCGCGCCATGCTGCTTTTGCTTGTCTTCTATGTCTTCTGGATCGCGGCCGGCGGCGAGCTCTCGACCTATGCCGATTTCGCGACCAAGGCGGCACCGAAGGCTCCCGCGGCGCCCGTCCCTACGGCCACGCCGAGCGCTTGGGGCTCCCCGAGCGCGACCGTGCTGAACGACATGGCGAAGTCGCCCCTCGGCGGCCTGTTTTCGTCGAACAGCCCATTCGCCGGCATCTTCTCTTCGTGGTCGCATGCGCTGACCGCGGTTCCGGCCAACTGACATGGAATCGCGCATCACCAAGGCGGCAACACATTCCGGTGCGAACGCTTTTGCCGCGATCCTTCTCGCCGCTTATCTCGCGATCGTCGCCTGGCAGGGAAATATCGGCGCGCTCTTCGGCCAGATCAAAAGCGACGTGGTCGGAACGCCGCAGCGCTCCGGGTTCTGGAAATGGGCGATCGCGATCGTCATTCTCTATTGGCTGGCCGAGAACCCGGCGACCAACAAGGTCTTCGGGCCGCTCTTAATGGTGACGCTCCTGGCGATGCTGATCGACATTGCCTCGACGCAGCCGCAGGCCTTCCAGAATCTCAATCGCGCCGTGGCGACGATCTTCTCGGCCAGCCCGCAGGCGACGCTCTCGACGCCGGCGCCGTCTTCGTCCAATATCCAATTCGGCGGCCTGCTCGGAGCAATCCAAAACCAGACTCCGGCCTACGCGCCGGGCATGACGCCGATCAGCTAGGAGGACCCCATGCGCTCCGTATATGAACTTGGCGCCCTGTTCATCGGCGTCGCCGCCCTTGCTCTTCTGATCGGCCACCCGCAGGGAACGCAGACCCTCGCCTCTTCGGTCTCGTCGGGCTTCGGCAACCTGCTCGCGACCGTCGAGCTCGCCGGCGGCTATGCCGGCAACTCCGGCATCGCGTCGCCCTATTCATTCGGCGGCGCGCCAATCGGCTAGGGCAGATCGTCAAAGGAAGGACAGAACATGCGGAGCCACCACTGGATTCTAATCACCGTCGTCGCGCTCGCCGCCTATTGGGTCGGCGCGAACCACAAGCTCGGCCTGCCGATTCTTGGTTAGAAAGGGACCCTGAAAATAATCCGGCTTGCCGTGTATTATTTTTAGGGAGCATGCATCATGTCTCAACATCACCGCGTCGATTATGCCAGTCAGTGGCCGGGCGAGCCGGGCCTTCCCTCGGCGCCCGACAAGCGCCGCGATCCGCGCGTTCGCGGCGGCTGGCACAGCCTGGCGCAGATGGTCGAGACCTGGCGCCCCTTCACCTGGAATATCGTCTCGCGCTTCATCGGCCCGCGTCAGCCTACCGCCAACTTCCAGTCGCCTTACGACGTATCGACCGGCGAGGATATCACGCGCTTCGGTCCGTGGCCGTCCTCGGCGCGGCCCTTCCCGTGGCCCTACGAGATCGGGTGCGTCTCGGGCTTTATGCCGATGCTCGATCAATATTCCTTGTCCTTCGCCTGGGGGCCGACGCCGTCCGGCCCCTCGATCGGAACGCCGCCGATTATCCCCTTCCAGCAGGCCTATCCAGACCTTCCGAAAGTGACGGGCTAGTTCCGGCAAAAAACAACGCAGGCGGTTTTTGGCATGAACGAGAAATTGCTGCACAACAAATGGGTCTGGATCGGGGGGGCGGGCCTTCTCGTCATCCTGCTCTATCTGCACGGCTCGACGGCGGCGAGCTCGGCGGCCAATCCGGCGAACGCCGGCATCGTCAGCCAGCAATATGCCGACCAGACGAACGTGCAGCTCGCCCAAGGCCAGGAAGCCCTGACCGCCGTGCAGGATCAGGTCATCGGGCAACAGAACATCGCAGCGCTCCAGACCTACGGCAACCTGCAAAACGGCATCCTGGCGCTTGCGGCGCAGTCGAGCCAGGTGACGGGCGGCATCGTCAACAATTACGTCCTCGGCAAGAACGCCGTGCCGCTCGCCACCATCGCGAGCCAGGAAAATCTCGGCCTCGCCAACATCAATGCCAATTCGGCCGTCAATATCGCCCAAATCAACGCGAGCGCCGCGGAAGCGCAGGCGGCGACGCAAGCTGACGCCTACAAGTACGCCGCGGCGCTGAACCAGCCCTATGCCAATACCACGGCCGGCCAGGCGGGCGGCATCTTGGGCAGTATCGGATCCTTCACCGGCGGCCTCGGCGGCCTCGCCTCTACCTTCGGGCTCTGACATGAAGAAGCCCCTTGACAAAAAAGAGATTGCCGCACTCGCCATCGGCGGCGTCGTTGCGCTGGTCGGCGTCTACTACTACATGACGACGCAACGGCAGCAGGCGCAAATGGCCTCGCAAGCGGCGGCCGGGGGCGCCAATCCCTATGGCGTCTACGGCTATCCCTATTTCCAGTCGGCCGCGGTGCCGGGGGGCTACGGGACGCCGAACCAAGTCACGACGGGCGGCGTCGCGCCGATCGACATGGGGTCCTTGACCTCGGGCTTGTCGTCGGCCCTGAACTCGATCCAGAGCTCGAATAATCAGCTCCTATCGCTCCTGACACAGCCGGCCGCGGCGTCTTCCCCATCGACCTCTTCGGCGCCGGCGACACCGGCCTATACGCCGCCCTCCAATCCGCTGGTCGCGCAATTTCCGACCTCGAATCTGAATATCCTGGCCGGCCCGAGCCAATACTATGCGGTGCCGGAATTTCTCACAAAGACGCCGAACTCGCCGAACACGATCGACCCGTCGCAGCTCGGTAATAGCTCTTATGACGTGGCGCACGGCGCCGTGCCGCTCGGTGCCACCATCCCGAACGGTTATTGACATGCAAAAAACCGCCCGCGTCGTTTTTTGCCGGGTCTCGCCATGTCGCTCGCGTCCCTGATCTCGGGCGCGTCTTCGGCCTACGGCGTCCCGCCCTCGATCCTCTCGAACCTGGTTGCCGTGGAAAGCGGCGGCAATCCCTACGCGGTCTCCGGCGCCGGCGCGATCGGCTACACGCAGCTCATGCCGAACACGGCGGCCTCCCTTGGCGTCAACCCTTGGGACCCGGCCGCGAATGTCTATGGCGGCGCGAACTATCTCTCGCAGCTCTACGGCCAATACGGGTCCTGGCCGGCGGCGCTTTCGGCCTACAACACCGGCTCGCCCAACTCGGCCCTCGGGCTCCAATATGCGGCCGACGTCATGGGCTATCCGCAAGCGACCGTGCAGCCCTCGCCGGTCAGCCCGACCTCGGTGACGACGACGGGAACCGCTGCCACGGGCTCGACAAAAGCGGCGCCGTCAAATAGTGTATGGGTTTACGGCCTCGCCGCCGTGCTGATTATCGGCCTGTTTGCCTTCGGAATATGGGGAGTGGTCAAGGAATGAACGCAACCGAGCATGCCATCGCGGTGCAGGGCGGCGCTTCCGATCGGCGCGGCGTCGAGCGGGCGACGGAGCCCTTGATCTCAGAGGGCATCACGCCGTTGGGCTCTTTCACCGGCGCCGGCGCGCTCCAGGTTGGACCCTCGGCGGCGCGGCCCGCGAACGAGGAACAAGGCCACGGCGCCAGCAACCGCGGCTCGGCCGATATCGGGCGCCGGTTCCACGCGCCTTCCTTCATCCGGCGCATGATCCAGCCGAGCGCCTTCGAGGACCCGAAGGACAAGCGCTTGACCGGCTCGCCGACCCCTGGATCGCGTGGCCAGCTCATCGAGCCCGTGCGCCCCTATCCGACCGATCAGATCGGCGCCGCGGCCGATGAAGCGCCGCAGGCCTACGAGCGCCCGCAGCCCGTGGTCAACGGGCAGCCCGGCCAGCCGAACATGGGCGAGCTCATCGAGGAGGCCCACGGCGAGCCCTTCATCGAGCTCCGCGCGGTACGGGCGAACTTCCCGTTCCTGCCGATCGCTCAGTTTCCCTCGCATAGCGTCACCAAAGCGCTTGTGCAGGATGACGTGGTCGAGCTCGCGTTGCCGGAGGGCGCCGTGATCTGCCGCATCTCCTGGCAGACCGGGACCGATATCGCCGTCAGCCTGCACGGCAACCCGAATCTGCCGACCGCGGCTGATAACAAATCCGCCCAAGAAGTAGGAATCCAGTTCGAGGGCACCATCCTCAATCCCGACCCGCAGACGTGGTACTACTGCAAAGGGATCAAGACGATCTCGGCGATGACGCCGACCGCGGCCGGGAGCTGGATTTGTTTGCAAGCCTATTGCGGGTCCTACAACGTCAACCCGCGTCAGCGTGAGAGTTGAGCATCCATGTTCATTCCGTCGTTTTTGAGTGACGAAATGGACCGCCTTGCACATCCCTTGTCGCGCGCGTTTGATGTGATCAGTGCAATCGCCGGCCTCGGCTTCATCTCGCTCGCGACCTTGAGCTTTATCCGCGGAATCGAGAGTGTCATCGCCGGCGCCCTTGTGATCGTGGTTTTGGCTCTTCGCGTTGCGGTCCATCTCCGCGAGCGCCGCCGGTCGATCGCCCTCGACAATCTGCTACCGCCAAATGGCGATGGCACGGCGTAATCCCTACCCCGAGATCAGCCGCAAGGTCCTCAAGGGGCGGCGCATCTCGAAACGACGGCGCAAATCCCTTGCGCGCCAGGCGCGCGCCTGGAAACCGAAAGAAAGGCTCTGACCATGAATGGCTCATGGATCAAGACTCCGGCCGACCTGATCCGAAAGAACGAGGGCGCCGGCCCGATGCGAGGGCCGAACTATCTGCTCTATGACGACGCCACCGGCAAAGAGATCGTCTCGGGCTCGACCGTGATCGGCAACCCGACGCTCGGGCACGGGTGGAATCTT